>DANZ01000128.1 GCA_002501695.1 Methanolobus sp. UBA474
CCCACGCCCACAACAGTGATCCTGGTCTCAAGAGGCGGATAGTGCCAGTTCTCCGGGACAATGCTTTTCACCGAGATGTTCACCTGCGTTTCATTCCTGCTGACACCGCAGCGTTTTTCATAGTCATAGATCATGTCCACTCCTATCTGCTTTGCCCTCTCAAAAGCTTCCCCGTAGCTTGCAACCTGCTCTCTTCCCCCTGGATAGAATATAAGAAAATCCTCTGCAGGCTTTTCGATAGATAACGGCATAATTAATATTTCCACCCTTTTGACGCCTTTTCCGGCAAGAGCTCCTACGGCATTCCCTACTTCCGCATGGTCCGGCACTATTATCTCAGCATCCACAAAAGCAGACACTCCCTCTGAATATGCTCTTGCAGGACCTCCCAGCAATACTATGGGCAGCTTCACACTGAACTTTGCAGGATAGAGGCCGCTAAGCATATCGTCAATGAAAGGCCTGGCCCTTTCAGGCAAAAGAAAAGACATCTGGTCATGGGCCATGTTCCTTGCAACCTGCTCTTTAACACCGGTGCAAAACTCATATTTTTTATTGTTAGTATAGCGGCACAGAAGTTCAGCACCTGCATGAGCAGCATCTACATTCCATGCAGTGTACTCTCCTTTTACGTGCAAAGCGTCCGTTGGGGTGAAACCGATAGCTTGCACCAGTCTTTTCCTTATCAGGGATTCTATTGTCCTGTCTGAAGGCATGGCATGCATCTCTGCGTTGAGCTCGTTTATGCTGACAGGCTCACTGCCAATGTGCTGTAGCATCTCAGCTTCCTCTCTACTCAGGCCATTGTTACTGTATTCGGTTCGTACGAAGAACTTCGTGGGCTGATAGCTCTCATTAAGGGAGTTATGTGGCAGGAGCCGCATGAGGTTGAGTTTCTGCAACATTCCTGGATACCTGAAGGCAGCAACGCATAGCGGAATGACGCGTCTGGGACCGATCTTGACTTCTCCTCCCATAATCCATACATGGCTGTCGCCGCCTGTTGCCGAGGTTTCCATCTTCATGGCTTTCACCCGGGTCTTCCATCCGCCGACTACCGAGCCTGAAGTACTTATCTCAGGCACGCCGTGGGATATTGCAGATACGTCGGTACTGGTTCCGCCTATATCTATGACCGTGCACGTGTCGCGTTTTGCAAGATAGGCTGCTCCCAGCAGGCTTGCTGCGGGCCCGGAAAAAATGGTCTCGATCGGTTTATCGAGCGCATCCTCAAGGTTATACACAGAGCCGTCACATTTGAGCATCAGCATCCTTGCATTGATGCCCCTGCTACTGATATCTGCCATCACGGCACTGACAAAATGATGTGTTATAGGGATCAATTGAGCATTTAGGGCGGCAGTCACCGCTCTTTCATAAGCGCCGAGCTCCTGGCACAGCTCGTGGCCGCAAACTACCGGTTTTCCTGTGATCTCCCGGATCGCGGATTTGGCCCGAAGTTCATGTTCCGGATTCCTTGTACCGAAGAAGGCGGATATGGCATATGTTGACACTCTTTCCTTTGTCCTGCTGCCAAACTCTCTAATGGATTCTATATCAAGCGGCGCCTCCTCTTCGCCATTTGGTCCATGGCCTCCATGGACTATTATCAGGTCCTGTGTCGGGAATTCCAGTTCAGCCGGATGCTGCCCTATAAGTATAAGTCCTACGGGGGTCCCCGTGCCTTCAAGTAATGAATTTGTGGAAAGGGTGGTAGAGACCGATACCAGGTTGACCTTGTGAAGCAGTTCCTGATCAAGGGAATCCAGGACGGTTCTTATGCCGGTCTGCAGGTCAGGGTAGGTGGTGAAAGCTTTTTTCGAATCTACTACAGCGCCATCCGATCCGCGCAAAAGGACCGCATCTGTGTATGTCCCGCCTGTATCAATACCAAGGCCGTAATGCATAATCTATCTCCTCTCTTTCTCTGTTTATCGAATTATAACCTATTTGAGAATTAATACTTAAAGCTTTTGCAACATAATTATATATTTCTTCTCTTTAGGGATTTAATATGCTGTAAAGCTCTTTAAGTAAGGTCAGCAAAGATGCCTGACCATACCGAAGCAATCCGTTATTCATGAATTATGGTTTGGATCGTTTTATTCATGTAGAAAAGTTCTTATATTTACTCTCACATGCGTACTATTTAAGAGTGCGTTTTCCAGTTTATAGCAACAGATCAGCGGGTTCAGAATGAAGCTTACAGTGATTTACGATAATGAGGCAAAACAAGGTCTAAAGAGTGGATGGGGTTTTTCCTGCTTAATTGAGACTCCCGGGCATAACATCCTCTTTGATACCGGCTGGGACGGCCATTTATTGCTCGACAACATGCGCAGGCTCTCAATATCTCCTGAGGCTATCGACACTCTCGTATTATCTCACCAGCACTGGGACCACATTGGAGGCGTACCGACCTTCCTTTGTATGAATCCGGATGTGGATGTCTATGTCCCCTCGAGTTTTTCGCCTAACCTAAAAAAAGAGATATCTACAAGAGGGGGATGTCCGGAAGCTCCCGGTTCTTTTTCAGAGGCGGATATTCCTGTAAATCCTCGGCTGCATGAGGTAAAAGCACCCCGGCAGATATGCAAGGACGTCTATACGACAGGGGAGCTTGGAAATGAGATAAAAGAGCAGTCCCTGATACTGGATTCCGGTAGCGGGCTCTATGTCATTGCTGGCTGTGCGCATCCGGGCCTCTCGGCTATATTAAGCGCTGCGTCCTTGTTTGGCACTGTAGCCGGCATAATAGGAGGTCTCCACGACAGCCGGGAATATAGTCTACTCAAAGACCTGCAACTGATAGGTGCAGGCCATTGTACGGTCCATAAGAATGAATTCCGGGAGATGTATCCTGAAAGTTTTGCTGAGATATTTGCAGGATATTCGGTCAAAGTTTAATAAGTGCTCTTTCTTCTACAAAAAAGGTGCAAGAATGAAATTAAGGACTATCTGTGGCCCTACTCTTTCAAGAAAGCTTGAAATGTTACGGGGGATCGATGCTATCAACAGCCTGGCACAAAGAACTATAATTTCGATGTGTTAATTGTAAGCTTGGACATGCAGATCCTAAAATCGCAGGATCTGAAAACGTTAATTGTGAAGTAACGGCTGAAATGGTTGCTGAAGGCATCAGGTCCTATCATCAAAATATAGAATGCTTTGATTACTTCCAAGTTTGGCAGTTCTCACCTCTCTTTTTGCCTGACCTTTTACTGCAAAAATGAAAAGTGTGAGTTGTTTAGGACAAACAACCACCTATATCCTAGACTAATAATGATTTCTACTGCAACAATATTCAGTTGTCTGAAACTTTCATTATACTCGCAAGCTCGAAACCCTCACTACCAATGTCAGATAACTGTTTGAACACTTCTGCTCTTGAGATATATTTCTCGGTTCTTGTTTCATCCGGGCGTTCTATCTTTATAGTGATCTCGTCCTTATTGTAGCCTTTAGCTAGACAATCCTTGATCAAGGCACCATACGTTGCAGCTATTATTTTAAGGCAGTCGAAAACCCTGTTGTTATCTATTGCGTCTTTGCCATCTATAAATACACGTATGAGAGTACGTGACTGAACAGCTACAGAAAAGTACAGCTTCATCTTTTTTATAAGGAGGAGAACTTCATCCTCTTCAAGGGACTCTGCCAGTTTTTCATCAATCGTAATGTCCTGGTCGTTATGGAGTATCATGAAAGTGTTCTCATCAGCAACTATCTTGAATACATGTTCTGAGTTATCATCCTTGAGCACTGCTTCAAGATGCTCATCTCCATCATATTCCATTGATATAATATGGTGATCGGACATGTCTATTTTCTTCACTTTGTCTTCCCGATGCAGCAAACCCCCTGAAACCCACACTGGTAAAGAGAATTTTTCATAGAGGTCCTTTACTTTAAGCTTGTCATTATTGAATTTCAGTTCAAACCAATACTCCATGTTTTCAGTAGAGGAGATCTGCTTGCCGTTAATCCTTTCCTCTTCCTGTAAAAATGAATAGGTGCTTATTGAATTATATATTCCTTCTTCAAAGAAAGGACTCAGAATGGATAACATCTTAGAACTCAGCTGGTCTATCTCATAATCAGCGGCTTTCAAATTGTCTTCAAGTTGCCTGTACAACTCCGTTTTCTTTTTGGAAGAGATCGATGCTGTGGTCACACTGATCTCATCCTTTACATCTGTGAGACCCAACGACTCAATATTTATAGCCAGCCCCTGAATCGCTGTTGTAACTCCCATCTCAAATTCGTCTATTCCCTTTATTCTAGTCTCCGCTGAGACAATGATCTTCTTCTTCTTTTCATTGAGCAGTCGTGCTGCATTTTCAATAGGAATTGTTTCTCTAGAAAGCTTAATGAAATCCTGCAGGTCTTTTATGAAATCTCTCTGCACTGGTAAATCAGTGGAATCCTGAAATGTATATTTCATTCGACAAACCCCCTACTATAATTGTTTCTTCTGGATATAATACTATTCTAGTGAACTACTACCCATTTCAATGGGTGGCTTCCTGCTTCATTCTCCTGACCACTGCCAATAAGTCCACAGGCTCTTCCCATAGTTCCTACGGTACTAGATTCCTATTAAATTTTGCTTATCTAAAGCAAACTTTTTGATATTAATAGCGGCATTAATATCTCTATCGTGATTGATTTTACAATCAGGACATTGCCATTCTCTATCTGCAAGTGTTAATCTTCCATTGTGGTAGCCACAAACATTACAGATTTTCGTAGATGGCTCAAATTGCCCTATGCGCAAAACAGTTTTTCCATACCATTCTGCCTTATATTCCAATTTTGTTACGAAAGAACTCCATGATGCATCGGCTATGCTTTGTGCGAAACAATGATTTTTCAACATACCGCTAACATTCAACGTTTCCAATGCTACCGCTTGATTCTCGCCTATCAGCTTAGAGGATAACTTATGTTGAAAATCAGTTCTCTGATTGCTTATTTTCTCATAGAGTTTTGATACTGCAAGCCTGGTTTTTGCTTTGTTTTTTGAACCCTTTTGTTTCTTAGATAATCTTCTTTGAAGAACCGCAAGGCGTTTCATTGAATTTTTAAGATATTTAGGATTCTCGATTTTTTCACCGTTGGAAAGAACAGCAAAATCCTTGATACCCACATCAACACCCACAGTTGCCTTTTCATCGAATGCAGATTTAACCGGAAATTCCTGTTCGTCATCTACAAGGATGCTGATATAGAATTTTCCAGTTGGTGTACTGGATACCTTTGCGGTTTTTTCAACACCATTATACTTACGATGTAATTTTGTATGTACCCATCCGATTTTGGGGAGCTTTACTTTATTGTTATCAAAATCCACTTTGTAGAACTGAGGTACTGAAAACGATTGGAAGGAGTACTTTTTGGATTTGAAATGTGGAAATCCTTTCTTTTCCCTGAAAAACTTAGTAAATGCGTTTTCAAGATTAAGAGTAGCACCCTGTAACGATTGTGAATTAATATCGTTCAACCATCCATGTTCTGCTTTCAAATCAGTAATCATTTTGTTCAAAGTAAATCTGGATACTGACCTACCATCCTGTTCATATGACCTGATCTTGTTTTCTAAACCCCAATTATAGATGAATCTACATGCACCAAAATGCTGAAAGAACTGCTCTTGCTGTTCTGGTGTGGGATACATTCTATATTTGTAGGCTTTCAACATACAAATTTATATATGCACTTAACATTATATGTGGTTTATGTTAAGTAATGCAACAAAACATGTTTTAGAGAATAGACGTAATTCATCCACCTGTTCCATTTCGGAGAAATGGAACTGTCATTAAATCTCTGATTTGATGTGAGTTTGAAAACAGTGGTCTTCTACTCCAACATGATAAAAATAGCTTAAAACGCCTTTCGCAAATTGAACAGACTTTTGTAACTATTGATGAAATATCCCACTCCCAGATTGATGCCTGAAAATATCACCGAGAGCACTGTGAACACCAGGAGATACATATTATATAGGAATATCCTGGTCAGGGCTTCCTCTGTGTTCAGATCAAGTGAATATGCAAGGATATTGGCCATCAGCAGAAGAAGGAATATGGCAGGTAATCCCCGGGCTGCGCCTTTGATATCTGCCGTGCTCAGGGCGATATGGGATGAAACTCCAAGGGCCAGGAAAACGTATATCCAGAAATTGATGCTGCCGGCATTCGAGGGGTCAAACAGGCCTGACAGGATGCCTGTCAGAAAGCCGGCAATGTATTCCATTCCCGAAGGTCCGATTGCGGTCCTGCTGCTGAACAGCAGCATCTGGCCTGTAACTTCCCTGAAGATTTCCGGCAGCAGCAGGTACATGCTCACGATGAGGAACACATTGGCACTTAAGATGGGGCCTATCCCGATGAAGAAGTTCCCGATATTCTGGTAGAGGCTGTTCCTGTTATAGCTGTGCCTGACATATCCGAGAGTGCCGTCTCTGCTATTCAGGTCAAGCAATTTCACTTTTGTGACCCTGTGTCTGAAAAGCCAGCACATGAGCAGGTGTCCGGTCTCATGTACGGGCACCCCTATCCATGCAGTCAACAGTAGGGCCTTTCTCCTGACACTTTTGCGGAAGTAGATGTTTGCGCGTTTCTCCATGCTGCCCAGCAACAATCCTGTCAGCAGCACAGGTCCTGCAAACATCAGTAATTCCAGCAGGCTCAGTTGCAGTATGGTTAAAAATGCCCTGATCATCAGTTTATCATCCTTCAGTTCCTTGCTTCACTTCTGTAGGATGCGGCTTTCACAGATAAGTACTTATTTAATGGGCATAGGATGTTCCTTTATATGTGGGGATACTTAGCCGCAGGAACACATGCTGCTATGGCGGGCGTTCCTTCACATTTATGTCCGAGGTGATAAGATGGATGAGAAAAGGGACACTAGAAAGTATATTGAAGATCAGCTCCGGGAATTGAAATATAACATATCCAGGAACATAAAGGATATGGAACTCGACAAAGAGTTTGACAGGCAGACAAAGGATATAACCGAATATGTGGATGCCAATATCCGCAAGGTCAGGGAGAGTATTGCCGAGAGGACTTCGGGTGAGTCGCAAGTGAACTTCATGCCCCTGATAGGTGAGGATGCACCTTCGTTCAAAGCGGTCACGACTGCGGGAGAGATCAATTTCCCCAGGGACTACAAAGGCAAATGGGTAGTCCTTTTCAGCCATCCGGCAGACTTCACGCCGGTATGTACTACCGAGTTCATGACATTCGCAAGCATGGAAAGTGAGTTCAACGCTCTCAACTGCCAGCTCATCGGCCTTTCCATCGACAGCATCTATGCACATATCGCCTGGCTTCGTACCATCAAGGAGAAGATCGAATATAAGGGGATGAAGAACGTCGAGGTGACCTTCCCCGTGATCGCAGACCTTAAGATGGATATAGCAAGGAAGTTCGGGATGCTCCAGCCAAGTGCTTCCGATACCCAGGCTGTCCGGGCTGTGTTCATGATCGACCCGAAAGCCAAGATAAGGGCCATACTGTATTATCCGCTCTCAAACGGCAGGAATATGGATGAAGTTAAAAGGCTGCTTCTCGCCATGCAGAAGTCTGACGCGGAAGGTGTTGCAACACCGGCGAACTGGCAGCCAGGGGAAGATGTGATCATTCCGCCACCCGGATCATGCGGAGTCGCAAAGGAGAGAATGGAATCAGCTGAAGAGGGCAAGTACTGTCTTGACTGGTTCATGTGCTTCAGGAAACAGCGGGTTGAGTAAAGGGCCATTGATGGCCCGGCATTTTTACAGGACCTCAGCAGCATCGGATATGTGTACGGTTCAATGTTCTATCTCAAGCCCTACGCCGACCTCTTCTATATCACATACCTTTGAGAGTGCGATCTTTGACCTGAGGTCAGTGCAATGGCAGGCATGGACCTTTCCGGGACCTGTCTCCTTTAAGTATTCCATGGTACCGTCAAGCTGATCTTTAGAAGGCCCGAGCAGATGGAAACCCCCTATGATGTCGGCTATGCGCTCTTCTTTGCATATTTCCTTTGCATAGCGTATGATGTTGCATATGCCCGAATGTGAGCAGCCGGTGATTATCACAAGGCCCGCATCGGTCTTACAGGCTATCGCTGTGTCATCGGGAATACTGTCCGGTGCGCTGTTACCATCCTCAATGATGCAGCCAATAATTTCCCTTGCCTCAAAGTTGAAGGCGCGGGGTATCTCTCCCAGGAAGACAAGCCTTTCAGATAACCACAGTGGCTCCCCGGATAACCTGACATTCATATATGCTGCAAGCCTGTCTTCGGAAACCAGGGTCCCGATATCTCCGGTCCCCTCCAGGTACTTCCTTTGGAGAGCCAGGGGATGTGCGATGAGCACGGGTGCCTTATGCTGTCTGCCTTCAAAGCCGGCCTCCGTGAAAAGGCGCAATAGGGGCTCAAGTCCCCATGTGTGGTCCAGATGCCCGTGGGAAATGACGATATAGTCCAGTTGCAGCAGGTCGATGCCCATCTTCTGTGCGTTCCGTATGAAAACATCGGAGTACCCGGTATCAAAGAGAACCTTTAGCCCCTTATCCTCTATGTAGTATGAAACCCCGGGCTCCCCCAGGAAATATCTGTCAATGAAGGTGTTATTGTCTACAAGTACAGTAAGTTTCATTGTTCGACAGAATGAGGTCCTGAATTAATAAAGCTTTCATATTTAGAAGGAGGGCTATTCTTTGTCCCTCTCCTCCTCAAGCGCCTTGCTTACTATTTTCATGGCGCAGAGGTCTCCGCACATGGAGCATGCACCGCTGCCGGTTATTCTGCTCTCCCGTATGTGCCTTGCGCGCTCGCCATCAATGGCCAGGCTGAATTGGGTATCCCAGTCAAGGTCCTTGCGGGCGCGTGCCATCCTGTCGTCTATGGCTCTTGCACGTTCCTTCTGGCCTTCTTTTGTGAGGTCTGCGGCGTGAGCTGCTATCTTTGTGACGATGGTGCCTTCCCTGATATCCTCGTTTGTCGGAAGGGCCAGATGTTCGGCAGGCGTGGTCATGCACAGGAAGTCAGTGCCGCACATGCCGGCAAATGTCCCTCCTATGGCTCCTGTTATGTGGTCATAGCCGGGAGCGATATCCGTGACAAGCGGGCCGAGCAGGTAGAGAGGGGCATTGTCGCACAGGTTCTTCATTCCTTTGACGCTCAGCTCTATCTCGTCGATCGGTACATGTCCGGGACCTTCCACAAAACACTGTACATTAGCTTCACGGGTCCTTTTAACAAGTTCTCCCAGGGTAATGAATTCCATGAACGACGGCCTGTCCGAAGCGTCGTGGATGCACCCCGGCCTCATGCCGTCCCCGAGGCTGACGGCCATGTCATACTCATGGGCTATCTCCAGCAGATAATCATACTCGGAATAGAACGGGTTGTCCTCTCCGTGGTGTATCATCCAGGCGATAGTAAAGGAACCTCCCCTGCTGACAACATTGGTTATCCTGTCTCCGCTTTTTAAGCGCTGCAGGGAGTTGAGGTTAACACCTGCATGAACAGTGACAAAGTCCACTCCGTCCTCTGCATGTTTGCGTACGGCATTGAACATGTCGTCAGATGTCATATCAACGACAGCCTTCTGTGCAGATGCTGCCTGGTATATAGGGACGGACCCGATGGGGAGCTCTACGGCATCCATGATAGTCTTCCTGATAAGGTCCAGGTCTCCTCCGGTGGAGAGGTCCATCAGGGCATCAGCGCCGTATTTCTGTGCTGTCTTTGCCTTTTCCACNNCCTATCAGCCGGCACTCCCTTTGTGTATTATTGGGGATGGCTATGGTGCCCTTTGCAATACAGGAACATATTATCCTGGCTTCCACTCCTTCGTTCCCGGCAACAGTTTCCATCTCAGAGGTGATTATACCTTTCTTTGCATCTTCCATTAATGTCATTCTTATTATTCCTGCGTTGGTGTCTGTTTACGGCTGCAACTATAGTTTAGATAGATATATATGTTTCACATTCTTATGTCTGTATCATTATTAGGTTTAAGAGCAGTCTGCCGTTTTATAAAACTTAGTCTTAGTAACTTCTTTTATTCTTTCTTCTACATGCAAAGAGTAAAGCTGCTCTTTATAGAAATCAACATCTATCGATAACCAGCCGTCTTCATCGTTCATAGTCACATCCATGATGATGTACGGCTTCTCTTCATCAATAGGAAGTGGTTGCTGTGCATAAGCATATTTGGAATTTATCTCATCTGCAACCGTTTCCACCTTATTTTCATCCAGGACAACTGTATAGTCCGACAGCACAAACATGACCTTGTTTGTTGCGGGATCGATTAGTTCTCAGGAGTTACTCTGTATGTTATACTTGTAGTCTTTTCCCTGTCCATATGTTTCAGACATTGTTACCACATTTTTATCATATATTCTTCCATTCAGGTTGCACATAGTATGTGTATGTGTGAATATCATATCTGTCAAGATCTGCTGCAAAAAACGTAACTATTTCATCTTCACCAAAGTCAGCATGGGAGTAAACTACGCCATTGGAGTACCTCTTTGCCCCCTCAAACTTTACCCTGATATTATCTTTCGTTTCATAGTAAATAGTTGTAAGGTGAATATACTTTGTATCAGTATCTTCATTCCCGATAGCTTTCTTGGCAATGCCTGTTAAGTTTTTTCCATACTCGATCGAGGGTCAATTACCACGGTTTTTCTGGCTTCAGACATGGTATAAACAGTCGCAATACTAATATCGAGATTATTATGATGCTGATCAGTGTGAGTTTGTAGTTTAGTTTATATTTCATATACAAACCTCCAAATATACATTTTTTATAATAATACTAATAATAAGTTATATGTATATTCTATTTTTGACAGGAGTTTTCAACAGGGCACGACGATAATATTACTTTCACTCCGCAAGCTCAACTCTTATCTAATATCAACCCATAATGGCATGCATGTCCATCGTCGTATTCACGGAGAAGAACAAAGCGGCGGCGCAGATAGCCGACATACTGAGCGAGGGGGGCTTCAACCGGGCATCGGTAGAAGGTATTCCTGTATACGACTTCAAGAAAGGTGGGAAGGAATGGAGGATAATGGGACTTTCAGGCCACATCATGGGGTACGATTTTCCTCCTGAGTTCAATAACTGGCGCGGCTGCGATCCTTCTGTATTACTTGACACTCATCCTGTGAAGACCGTTCTGAAACAACCCTTTGCAACAGCCATAGCAGTGCTCTCCCGGGACGCCCATGAGATAATACTTGCATGTGATTTTGACCGGGAAGGGGAGAATATTGGTTTTGAGGCCAGGTCCCTTGCAGAAAAGGTGTCGAAGTCCCCGGTGAAAAGGGCACGTTTTTCCTCCCTGTCTGCAAGCGAGATCAGGCAGGCATTTGACAATCTTGTGGAGCCTGACGTGAACCTGGCAATGTCTGCAGAAGCACGCCAGATACTGGACCTTAAGATGGGTGCAGCTTTTACCCGGTTCCTGACGCTGGCCGTTCAGGAAAGGGCACGCACCAAGGATATCATTTCCATCGGCCCCTGCCAGACACCGACATGCGGTTTCGTTTACGAGCGTGAAAAGACCATACTGGATTTCAAGTCAAAGGACTTCTGGAAAATAGAAGGGACCTTCAGCCATTCGGGGATCGATTTTACGGGTACTCACCGCAGCGGCCATATTAACGACAAGGCGAAGGCCGATGAGATATTTGCCCGGATAAAAGGTTCCAAAACAGGCATCCTTGCAAAAAAAAGCGTGAAAGAGTCCGCAATAAACCCTCCATATCCCCTGAACACTACGGAATTCCTCAAGCGTGCTTCCAAGTTCCTTGATATCAGTCCGGAAAAGTCCCTTGAGATAGCAGAACAGTTGTACCTGTCGGGTTTTACCAGTTATCCGAGGACCGAAACAAACAAGTACGCCGATGATTTCGATTTCCAGATGAAGGTCCTGGGATTTGCCTCGGGGGAATACAGGCAATATGCAATGGCGATCCTCTCCAGGCCGCCTATAACATGCAGGAACGGGACCCGTGACGGCCATGATCACCCGCCCATACACCCTATCCGGGCCGCTACAAAAGCGGATATTGAAAAAAGTGTGCGTATACCGGATGCGTGGAAGGTGTACGACCTGGTGGTNNCCCGCCACTTCCTCGCTAACCTGATGCAGCCTGCACTCTTTGAAAAGACCCATCTGGAAATAAGCGTCAAAGATGAGATATTCGACACGCCGGGTTCAGTAATGAAGGATTCTGGATGGCTGGCAGCATACCCTTTCGAGACAAAGAACGACAAGTTACTCCCGGATATATCTGTGAACGATGAGATCATTATTAAAAAGCTGAGCAATATCAAGTCAAAGACAACTGCTCCAAAAAGGCTGACCGAGGCTGAGCTGCTGACCCTTATGGATAAACACGGTATAGGCACCAAAGCAACAGCTCCCTCTCATATAGAGACCAACAAGAAGCGCGGCTATTTTGAGACTAAGGGGAAGACCATTTCTATCCTTGACACGGGGTTCACACTTATGGAAGCCCTTGATTCCACAGTTCCCATACTTATAAAACCTGATGTCCGCTCCCGTATTGAGGCTCTTATTCAGGAAGTAGAGGATGGAAAGAAGGGTTTTGAGGATGCGCTTGGGGAAGGTTCCATGCTTATCCGGGATATGTATTCACATCTGATCACAAATAGGGAGCAGATAGTCCGGAAAATGGCGGGAACGATAACCGATGAGCAGATCGTTGCGGACAAGAAGAACTTCATCGGCCAGTGCCCCGAATGTGATCGGCTGTTGCGGATAGTCAAGACCGATAAGGGGAGGTTTGTAGGCTGCAGCGGTTATCCGGACTGCAGGAATACATATCCGCTGCCAAAAGAGGGGGCTCTTACAATAGTCAGGTCGAAGCAGTGCATGAAGTCCGGCGTTGCTGTAGTGAAAGTGGGAAGCAAGTATCACTGGTCTGTGGGCGTGGGTCCCTGTTTTACGTGCGAGCTTGAGAAATCATGCTTCCCGCCTGAGGTAGCAGGCCCCTGCCCGAAATGTGAAGGCTCGATGTACATCCTGACGATGAAGGATACCCGGTTTCTTGCCTGTACCCTGAAGTGTGGATACACGCGCTCCCTCCCGAAAGAAGGCAAACTGACACTTGCCGGGGAATGTAAGCAGTGTGGCTGGAAGAAACTGCGAATCCTGGAAAAAGATAAGGACGCAAGGGAATTATGCATCAATCCTAATTGTGCCTCTCGAAGGCAGAAAAATGCTTAAGCAAGGAAACTTGATTTAGTGATAAATCAAGAATTGTTGTATTACCTCAAATTTGACAAAAATTTAAATACCTCTAATACCTTTAATAATTAGAGACGAAGAATAATCTAAGACTACACAAACAACCTCAATCGCAATCGTTCACCTTTATAGATTGGGTCTATGAAAAAACACTTCCTTTCTCCACGATCATTTTCTTCGTCTCTTTACCTCCATTCACTTTTATTTCCACTCCTCTGCATACTTTTCTTCATAGCAGATATCTCTTATATCCTTTCTGCGGGATCTCTCCTCTTTTCCTGCAGGGCGTCCGATGGCCAGTACTGCCATGAGCTCCATCGAGTCCGGACAACTAAGAATCAAGTTAACTTTATCTTTGTTGTTCAGGATCTCCCCGAGCCAGACCGCACCAAGCCCCAGCTCGCAGCAGGCAAGCAGCATGTTCTGTATGGCGGCGCCAATTGCCTGAAGATCCTTTGTCCTGTTGTACATTGTATCCTGGTCAAGATACACTGCGATGAGCAGGGGTGCATTGC
>DANZ01000110.1 GCA_002501695.1 Methanolobus sp. UBA474
GCTGCCCCCGGGATATCGATGTTGCGGACATGGTACTTACATTGAGATCGATCGCGGTACATGAAGGTATTATGCGCCCTGAACACAAGAAGGTCTGTGAGCTCCTGATGGAACACGGTCATGCCGTGCCGATAGATGAGGAGCGCAGGAACCAGAGGAAAGGGCTCGGGCTGGATGAATTGCCACTGACGGTCCATAAATATCCGGAAGATCTACAAGAGGTCAGGACCCTGCTCATATCATGCGGGTTTGACAGGCTGCTGGAAAAAAAGAGTAAGAACATTGCAGTAACGGAGACAGGATGAAAGCATTATCACTTTTCCTGGGTTGTGTGATACCTAACAGGTACCCGGGCATAGAGATGGCAACCAGGTTATGCCTTGCAAAGATGGACATTGACTGCACGGATCTCAGGGGCGCTTCCTGCTGCCCGGCACCGGGAGTGTTCAGATCATTTGACAGGTCTTCCTGGCTGGCTCTTGCAGCCCGCAACCTGGCGCTTTCCGAGGAAATGGACAGGGACATACTGACCCTGTGCAACGGCTGCTTCAGTACACTGGCAGATGCAAACCGGATCCTGAAGAATGATCCGGACCTCAGGATGCAGACCAACATGCATCTTGCGAAGATAGGCAAGGAGTTCAGAGGAACTATAGAGGTCAGGCACATCATAGAATACCTCTACACGGAAATAAGGCCGGAAAATATCAGAAGACATGTTGAGAGGCCCCTGGATATCCGGGTGGCGGTGCATTACGGATGCCATCTCCTGAAGCCCTCCAGGGAGAGAGGGCTGGGAAGTTTCGAGCGTCCTGAGTTCTTTGACCATCTTGTCGAATGCCTCGGGGCCACAAGCGTAGACTATCCGGACAAGACAGAATGCTGTGGTGCGGGAGGTGGCGTTCGCTCCGCACTGCGGGACGACTCCCTGAAACTTGCACAGCACAAGCTCTCGAGGATCAATGAGGCAAACATCGATTGTATAGTCAACGCGTGTCCTTTCTGCCACATGCAGCTGGATGCCGGCCAGGAAGAGATCAGGCAAAGGACCGGGGTCATGTACAATATACCCGTACTGCATTACACTCAGTTGCTGGGACTCGCCCTTGGCTTCTCCCCGAAGGTGCTGGGCATAGACCTTAATGTGATAAATGATAATAGATTCATTGAAAAGATAGAAAATGGTAGATAAGAAAAGGATTTCACCAATAACTTTAAAATGCAGAATGCTATTACACAATACCGCACAGTGAGCGTGTGGCCTAGTCAGGATATGGCGGCAGCCTCCTAAGCTGCAAGCCGAGGGTTCAAATCCCTTCACGCTCGCCATTTTCTTCTTTTAGGACGATCACAAGGGAGATTGAAAATTGATAATAAGGAGAGCAAACGTCCAGGATGTCAAAGCGATAAAGGAGATCATAGAGCCTTACGCAAAAAAAGAGATCATGCTTCCCAGACCCTTAAGCGAGCTATATGAATCCGTCAGGAACTTCTATGTATGCGAGGAAGAAGGGGATATCATCGGCTGCTGCGCCCTGCAGGTGAGCTGGCAGAACATGGCGGAAGTGCTCTCGCTGGCCGTTAAGCCGGAATATACAAGAAAAGGTATCGGATCGATACTCCTTGACGCATGCCTGAACGATGCAGAGGAACTCAAAGTCAATACTGTATTTACTCTGACATATGCTGTGCCCTTCTTTGAGAAAAAGGGGTTCCATGTCGTGGACAAGCACACACTACCTCACAAGATATGGAGCGGCTGCATAAAATGCCCGAAATTCCCCAACTGTGATGAAGTGGCGATGGTCAGGAAACTGTGAAAGTGCCCGTACCCGGTCACATCCTAACGTAACTTTTTTTCAAGATACAGGGTTCCATCCTGTTCTTTGATTATCTTAAACCCATGCCTCAGGTACATGCCTGTCGCCGTCTGGAGAGAAACGTCGGTCTTCAGCAAGGCCCTTGCATAATTTGTTCTTGCATAGCATAATGCCGTACGGAACAGGGCACTGCCAATTCCCTTACCCCTCATGCTCCTGTGCACGTATATCCGCCGGATCTCACAGGTATCAGGCCCTGCCGTCCTCACACCCGCCGTACCGGCCAGTTCATCATCTACAAGTGCAATGAAAAAAGAACCTCCTTTATCCAGGTAACTGGCCCGGATATCTTCAAGGTCGCAGTCCTTCAAAGGATCGTATGCAAATCCTTTCTCCTCCAGCACCCCGAGGACCAGCGATCTTACCCTGAGAGCATGATCGTTTGAAAAATCCTTTATCATGATGAGATATAGTCTCCCGGGTTCCGGAGGAAATCAGTTACAAGCGTATAGAACACCCTGACACCGATAATAAGGACATCCTCATCTATATCGAAACTGCTGGAGTGGTTGCCTTCCACGATGCCCTTTCCTGGGTTCCTTGTACCAAGGATAGTGAAGATGCCCGGCACCTTCTGCAGGTAGAAAGCAAAATCCTCAGCACCGAATATCCTCCCGGCATTTTCATTGACATTAAAGTGGCCGTCCCTGAGCGATCGTGCGGCAGCCCGCGTAAACCCGGCATCATTGACCAGCACCGGATAGCCAGGCTCTACATCAAGCTCGTAGCTGGGAAGACCAGCGAAACCCTCTTTTGCATGTTTTGCCATCAGCATATCAAGAAGGTTGCGCACCGTGCGCTTGATCTGTGCGGTATCATTGTCATCGAATGTCCTGAAACTCCCGTCGATCTCCAGCTCATCCGGCGTCCTGTTGAACTGGCTGCCTGAATTGAGCGCACCTATGCCAAAAACATAATTTACCGGGTCCACGTTTTTGGAGAGTTCGGAGTTGAGCATTGAAATGAACTCAGATGCCACCAGGACGGGGTCGATACACTGCCCGGGAGAGGAGTGATGCCCCCCTTTTCCGAAGATGCGTATCCTGAAACGGTTGGAACTCGCCATGCATGGGCCTTGCCTGATATTCAGTAAGCCTGCTTCAACATCCCCGAATATATGGAGGCCAACAACCGCATCCACGCCGTCAAGACCGCCCTCTGCTATCACCCGCCGGGCACCCCCGGGAGGAACTTCCTCAGCGGGCTGGAAGATCAGGCGGACAGTTCCATTGAACTCATCCTGATGCTCGGTCAAAAGCCGGGCAACCCCAAGCAGGATAGCCATGTGACCGTCATGTCCGCATGCATGCATTACGCCCTTGTTACAGGAGATGTACCCTTTGTTGGGATCTGTCGGAGTCTCGGTTACTGCAAGAGCGTCCATGTCCGAACGGATAGCTATGCAAGGGCCCGGGCCCCTGCCACGGATGCTGGCCACCACTCCGGTACCAGCTATTTTTCCACATTCTATCCCAAGTTCTCCAAGGACAGACATAATTCTCTCCTGGGTCCGGTATTCCGCATAGCTCAGCTCCGGTTGCCGGTGGAATTCGCGCCTCAGACTTTTTATCCATTCATCAAGGGAGCTCAAAGGATTCACCCTGCGTTATCATGTAAGTAAGATACCCTACCTGATAGAACCCGATGTATTTAACTCATATGAGTGATTCCTGAGATTGTTGCAAGCCCCATATTCAAAAATGCAGCCCCTTCACGAAAACACATCCGGAGGATGCAAATGATCAAAACAAGGATAAGGGATTTCCTGATAACCAAAGATAACTGGATATTCGCTGTTTCAGACTATTTCCACCCTCACGGGATCAGGTCGACTTTGAGATATGTACCTGACGAGAACGGTGAAAGAGAACTCAACGGCA
The DNA here is from genome assembly GCA_002501695.1 of Methanolobus sp. UBA474. Classification (GTDB taxonomy): domain Archaea; phylum Halobacteriota; class Methanosarcinia; order Methanosarcinales; family Methanosarcinaceae; genus Methanolobus. The sequence continues at coordinate 3,761 of DANZ01000110.1, forward strand.
TACGATATAAGAAATATGATTTTGATGTTTCCTTTGACTTTATGCGCCGTAACAGGCCGCAGTGGGTCGAGGATGTGCACGTGGTACCCGAGGGGGAGGTCAAACAGGTCCTCAGACCTGCCGATGTGATAGATCCATTGGCAAAGTCGGACAGGAGAATAGCTGCTGTCGTTAAGACCCTTGAGGATGCGGGTGTGCCCAGAGCTAAGATGGGAATCACGGGCTCATTCCTTCCCGGGCTGCAGAATGAAGGATCAGATATTGATTTTGTAGTATATGGCAGGGAATGGTTCACTGCCAGGGATGCCATAAAGAATGCAAAACTTGCAGAGGGCCCGATAGAGGATATTGACGGGAACATGTGGAGGAAGATATATAACAAGCGCATCCCCGAGATCAGCTTTGAGGAATTCGTCCTCCAGGAGAAAAGAAAAGGCAACAGAGGGATGGTTGAGGGAACCTACTTTGACCTCCTCTTTGTGCGCGACTGGGAACAGATAACATCTCCCGCCAGCAGGGGAGAGGACATCGGGAGAATTAAGATAGAAGCAAAGGTTACCAATGCTGACCTTGCATTTGATAGCCCCTCGGTCTACAAAATAGAGCATGAGGAGATAGATCATGTGCTTTCCTATACACATACCTATGCGGGTCAGGCTCTTGCAGGAGAGGTCATTGAGGCCAGTGGCATGATGGAAGAGGTAGGAGGCCTCAGGAGGCTTGTAGTGGGCACTTCGAGGGAGCCAAAGGGAGAATGGATACGTTCCCTTACACTGCTGCAGGCAGAGGGTATGATCTGATAAAGTAAAAAAGAGCAGGGCAGGACAGGTATCAGGTGTGGCGTTATCCGCCGCCTGTGACCTGCCCTATATCAACGGGCTGTGAGCTGCTTTGGGAATCTGCATACTCTTCTGCGCCCATTCTTCCCTTTTCTGCCTTCTTTTTGTCCTTCAGTTCGCTTGCATCGACTATTAGGAGGAAATCGACTTGGTAGTAAAGGCCTGTTGTGTCCATCTGCGCCCATGTGCCTTCGTCGTCCTTCATGACGTCCAGCACCTGCCCTACAGTACCGGTATTCAGGTACCTTACAACGTCTCCGGCCTTAAGGGGATTCCCGTTGATGTCCAGAGCAACTACATCTTTATTTTCAACCACGCAATTGACTCCGTTTAAGTTATGATGATGCGAAGTATGTAACTGACAGCATTAATGCTTGCCGATGTCCGTAATGTACTCCTGTGAGATCTCCTCGCGCAGTTCCCCGAGAGTTGCAACCCTTTCAGCAAAAGCATTGTGCCTGTGGATGCTTTCCTCGTTGATCTGCTTAATGATCACAATGGCCTCATCCGGCAGTAGCGGGAATTCCTTTACCACATTCTTGGCCATCGTGCGTACACAGTCCTCAACGAACTTGGGATTGTTGTGTGCCCTCTGGACGACCATCGCCTCATCCGAACGCTTGAGAAGTTCAAAAACACTGGAACTCATGGACCTTTCGATGATCTCGATGATAGCGTCAAGTGAAACGAACTTGCTTCCTTCTACCTCTATGGAGATAATCCCCCTTCCGCGCTGGTTGTGGGTTGCCATGGGCACCCTGTGCAGGAACGTTGCGATCTTCTGATCCTCCACCCCTATGGACTCGAGCTCTTTGCGCGCATTGTCCCTCATTATTTCCTGTGCGCAGGGGCAGGCGGTCATTCCAACGACCTCGGCCCCGATGAGCTTCTTGACCACTATGTTCTCTACATCTTCGCGCATGGCGATAGCTTCTGCGAAGATGTCCACGACTTCCTGGCACTCCATCTTTGTAGAGGGGGATTCTCTTTTCACCACATATTCGCTCTTGAGGATCACTTCTGCGCGAGTGGCATATTCATGACGGTTGAGCAGGCTTTGCGCAACGTCGCTGCATAGCTGCTCGATCTCATATACAGGCATGTTGACAGCTTTTTCAAGAACTTCGTCGACCGCCTCGAAGTTGCGCGAGAGGTTGGCGCCCTTCAGGTGAGAGGGGAGGTCCACAAAAATATCAAATGTAGCTATCAGGACAATAGGACGTCTTTCTTTCCTCTTGACCTCCACAAGCTTCTTTACGTTGGTAACACCTACGCGTGTCAGGTTTATCGGTATCTGGGGTCTGTTAGCCTGTATGTCAGGTAGTTTAATGACTGGAACTTCCATGATAGTACCTCAAATGAAAATAGGGATCGGATTTTGTTCAGTAATAGTGCAGATACCCATTTGAAATGGATTCATTACATGTAAATGTTGTGTTAAAAACAGTAAATGATCCGTGAGGACTAAAAATATACTGATAAATATACTAAATATATTGTCCTTTTTCCCATACATCCCTTTGGCACCCGATTAATAATATCACAACTATAACAAGTAAACTTGTCTTGTTGCAGGATATCGCTCACACTAAAAATGGACATTGTCAAAAATTGCTGAAAATGCCCCTGTTCCAGTAATTTTCAATACCAAAAATGCGCGCATCCGGATAAATCAGAAACAAAGGACTACATTAAAAGAAAAATATATATACTTAATACACTAAATACAATTAGCAGTGGTAATCATAGAGCGATTACGAGGTGACAATATGTCTGAAACAAGAAATTTTGTGTTAAGAGACAAAAAAGGAAACGAACATGGAGTCTTCACAGGAAAACAGCCACGTCAGGCTGCGCTGAAGGTTGCGAACCGTGGAAAGGGAACAAAGACAAAGCCGGAAGAGATCAGACTTCGTGAGCGTGGGACAAAGAAGATCCACGTGTTCAAGGGATGGAGAGAGATGGTCGCGGCACCAAAGAACAAACCGGACTGGATGCCAGACAAGATCAACAAGCCATTCGTAAAGAAAGTTGGTATTGACAAGCTGGAAAAGATCTGAACGTTCAAACCCATAATTCCATGGGTTTCTTTTTTCTGTTCCACAGCATTTTTTTGTTAAATAAGTTTTAAATCGGTTAACCATCTTTTATATTAGTTGCGGATACCGAATAGTAAACAATTCCAATCCTGCAGCAGTGCATGTAATACACAGGTAATAATATGACACTTAAACGAGAGAATGTGCTGATAGAGGCTCTTCCATACATAAGGGATTTCTACGGTTCAGTGATGATAATCAAAGTGGGCGGACATGCGATGGTCAACTCACAGGTAATGAGCGACATCGTACAGGATATAGTATTGCTCCGGTTCGTTGGAATTCATCCTATCATCGTCCACGGCGGAGGACCGGAAATCACTGAGAAAATGGAGCGCATGGGAAAGAAACCCGAATTTGTAGGCGGGTTGCGCATCACGGACGACGAGACACTGGAAATAGCAAGGATGGTGCTCGTAGGCAATATCAATACAGAGATCGTGTCACTTATCGGCAGGCACGGAGGTAAAGGGATCGGCCTGTCCGGAAAGGATGGGAAGCTCATAATAGCCAAGAAGAAGCCATTCCAGAAGGTCATTATAGAGAATGTAGAGCACGAGGTGGACCTGGGATGGGTGGGAGATACGGAGATCATCAATACGGAGATCCTGAACATTGTCACAAGGGAAGGCTACATCCCCGTGATATCCCCTATTGCCATGGACGTGAACGGCAGGGCCCTTAATCTGAATGCTGATACCGTCGCGGGCGATATTGCCGCAGCCCTGGGCGCCAAGAAGCTTATCCTGATGACCGATGTGCCCGGCGTATTGAAGGACCCCAAAGACAGGTCATCACGTATATCCAGAGTGAACCTTGAGGATGTCGAGCACCTTATCCGTGAAGGCGTCATTTCCGGCGGCATGATACCAAAGATGAGAGGAGCTGCGACCGCAGTCGAGAGCGGCGTGGAGAATGTGCATATCATAGACGGCAGCATATCCCATTCCGTGTTGCTTGAGCTGTTCACAGACTCAGGGATCGGCACTATGGTCTGTAAAGAATGAGACGGGCCCTGACCCGTCATATATNNGTGACAGGCGCACCGAAGGTGTGGTCATCCAGTTCCAGCACGGATTCCCACAGGTCCCTGCACTCGCAGTCCAGTGAGTTCAGGCAGGAGATGTCCTGGATCACCGAGAAGAGCCTTATCGAGTCGGCCACTTCATGGCTGCATTTTTTGCAGTTGTGAGGGCCTCTCTTGGAGCCTGCACCTACCGGATCGGAAGTAATTACCTTATCAGGGAATGCCTCTTTGACCCTCTTCAGCACTTCAACGATGCTCCACAGCCAGGGAGGACGATACTGGCCTTTTTGCCACAGGTTTTCGACGAATGTGCCATTCTGCACATTACACAGGTTGATCGAAAAGGTATCAGTGAATGCTGCGGCTTCCCGGATAGAATTAACCATATCGTCAATGGCCTCTTTTTCTGAAAGGAAGAGAGGCTTGAGCATAAGATACGTCTTTACACTGACATTGTTGTTCCTGGCAACTGTCGCCGCGCGCTTGAAATCCTTGAATGTGAAACCCTTGTTGATGGAATGCTTGCGGATGATATCCGAGGTCGTCTCAAGGCCGACAGCGATCTCAAAGGGCTTGCCTTTCATTGAGTTGCGGCAATCAGCCATTGTGTCCTCAGTGACGAACTCAGGCCGGGTCTCCACAAGTACTTTTATGACCCTTGCATCGCTTTCTAGTTCATCCAGTATTCTGTGCCGCACTTCCAGCGGGATCTCCCGTGTATCCAGGAAACTGCCGGAAGTGAATATCTTGACCATGAACTCCTCAAAGCCTGCTGCCTTCCTCATCGCTTTTCCAAGCTGGGCGAACAAGTCTTCGTCCGAGGGAGAGGTTTGTGCACTATCGTACACATAACCGCACATTGTACAGCCGCCTGCCTTGCCCCACCAGCAGCCGGATGTCCTGAATATTATGGTTAGCGTATCGACTTTCTTCCCATCGGCCAGGTCAGCCCCGGTCCACATTGCGCACGGCTCATCCGGACGTGAGGTTTTTGCCTTCTGCCGGTTCCGGATGTCAAGAACTATTGTATTGAGTGACATTATTCGAACTCGATGGTAGCCGGTGGCTTGGGGGTAAGATCGTAAACAACCCTGGAGACTGTAGGCAGAGATGCAGAGATCCTGGATTCTATCCTATTAAGGACATTCCAGGGCAACTCCAATGCCTCTGCTGTCATGCCGTCCCTTGAGCCGACGGCCCTTACTGCAACTATCCAGCCGTGAACCCTTACATCACCCTTGACACCGGTACCTTTGCCGATAATGGCTGCGAAGGTCTGCCATGGATGGAAGCTCTCTACAAGCTCATCCTCTACGATGGCGTTTGCCTCCCTTACGATATTCACAAGCTCTTCAGTGACCTCGCCGACTATCCTGACGGACAGTCCCGGCCCCGGGAAAGGCATCCTCTCAGAGATCTCATGCGGCAGATCAAGGGCACGCGCAACTTCACGGACCTCGTCCTTGTAGAGATCCTCTACAGGCTCTACTATTGACCTGAAGTCCATTACCGAAGGCAGGCCGCCTACATTGTGATGGGACTTGATGCCTCCCTCGGATTCTATCCGGTCCGGATAGATAGTCCCCTGAATGAGATAATCAGCCTGTAGTGCTTTTGCTTCCTTTTCAAATACGCGGATGAAGGTCTCACCCACTGCCTTGCGCTTCTCTTCAGGGTCTGTGATACCTTTGAGAGCTCCGAGGAAGCGCTCCTTTGCATCAACGACCACCAGGTTCATTTCGCAGAATATTTCCTTTATCCGCTCGGTCTCACCTTTTCTCATGAGGCCGGTGTCGATGTAGATAGGCGTCAGCCTGTCGCCTATGGCACGGTGAGCCAGGACAGCACATACGGAACTGTCAACACCCCCGGAAAGGGCTATTATGGCCCTGCCGCCTGTGACCTGCTGTTGTATCTTCTCAATTGCCTTAGGAATGAACTTATCTACTTTTACCATGAATGTGAACTCCGAAAATAGGATTTACTCCTGAAATATAAGTTCGTGCTTATTAATGCTCGCCTTTTAGAGTAACTATATTTACCCATATTTGTTACTCTGGATCGATATTACTTACGCCCCGCTTACAAGGGAATTATATACGCCGGGAACATAGGAATCAAACAAAATAGCAGCGGTCATAAAAATGTATCAAACTCTCCAGAAGTACTTTGGGTATTCGGAATTCCGTTCTCTTCAGGAAGACATAATCCGGGATGTGCTTGATGGAAAGGATACTTTCGTGCTTATGCCCACAGGCGGGGGAAAGTCCCTGTGTTACCAGCTGCCTGCGCTGCTTATGGACGGGCTGACGGTTGTGGTCTCTCCATTGATATCCCTTATGAAGGACCAGGTCGACAGCCTCAGGGCCAATGGCGTCAACGCGGCTTTTTTGAACAGCACCCTGAATTATAATGAATCCAGGAAGATCTGCGACGACATTGCCATCAACGCTGTCAAGATACTATATGTGGCGCCTGAGAGACTTGCAATGTCCGGCACACTGGATATGATCACAAAGGCAAAGGTAAGCCTCTTCGCCATTGACGAGAGTCACTGCATATCCGAGTGGGGACATGATTTCAGGCCCGAGTACCGCAAGCTCAGCATGCTCAAAAAAAAGTTCCCCAAAGTGCCGATAATTGCCCTGACAGCTACCGCGACACCGAAGGTGAGGGAAGACACGCTCTCCCAGCTGGGGCTTACAAACCCAAAGACATACATTGCAAGCTTCAACCGCAGCAATCTTCTTTATGAGATAAGGCCGAAAAAGGAAACCTATGATCAGATACTGCAGTACCTGAGAAAGAACAAAGGGAAGAGCGGGATAATTTACTGCCAGAGCCGCAAGAATGTGGATACAGTCACTGCAAAGCTCAGGAAGGACGGCTTCAATGCCCTTCCCTACCATGCAGGACTGAGCGATGCGCAGAGGGGAAGGAACCAGGAAGCGTTCATCAAGGACAAGGCAGACATCATTGTCGCGACCATTGCCTTTGGCATGGGCATCGATAAGCCCAACGTGCGCTTTGTTCTCCATTACGACCTTCCGAAGAATCTGGAAGGCTATTACCAGGAGACCGGCAGGGGTGGCAGGGACGGGCTTGAATGCGAGTGTATCCTTTTCTTCAGCCACGGCGACAGGTATCGCATAGAGTATTTCATCAAGCAGAAGGGCAGGAAGGAAGAGCGTGATATCGCCCTCAAACAACTGCAGGACATGGTGAGCTACTGCGTGAGCACAACCTGCCGCAGGAAGGCGCTTCTCAGCTATTTCGGAGAGGAGCTAGAAGCAGACAACTGTGGCGGATGCGACGCCTGCCTGAGGCCAAAGGAGAAGGTTGACGGGACAGAGGAAGCAAAGCTGCTCATTAGCTGCATTGATGAGCTTGGCGAGCGCTATGGCATGAATTATGTCATCGACGTGCTGTGTGGCGCCAACACGAAAAAGATCCGGGAGAAAAAACACGACCGTCTGAAAACTTTCAACTCCGGCTACCGCCACATCCGGTCCGACTGGCAGGACATGACGCGCGAGATAGTGCAGCAGGGAATAGTCTCGGTAGAAGGCACCAGATACCCCCTTCTCAAACTCAACAAAGCCAGCAGGGAAGTAATGCAGGGCTTAAAAGCAGTTACTTTTACAAGGGTTGCGCCGCTGGAATTCCCTGAAGCACAGGCCCCTGAGGACGACATGCCGTATGAACCGGATATACTGGCAAAGCCGGAAATAGTGGCACCGCCACGGACCCGGAAAACTGCCCGGGGAAGTGATAGTGAGTTGTTCGAAAGGCTCAAGGAACTCAGGAAAGAGATGGCCGAGCTTCAGGATGTCCCTCCCTATATCGTGTTCGCGGATACGAGCCTCAAACAGATGGCCGCAAAAAAGCCATCCAACAAGGCCGAGCTGCTCAAGATCACAGGCGTCGGAGAGTATAAGCTGAAGAAGTACGGGGATATTTTCCTCCGGGAGATCAGCAAGTATTGCGAAGAGCGCAGCGGCGGTCCCTCAAAGATCGCGATAGGTGAAGCCGCCCCGATATCACATGAGCAAAACTCCGTACAGAGTACCATCGTTCCGGAAAGGACTGCAAATAGCAAAACGTGCGGCCAGAATTCGACTGATAGGATGAAACGCGAAACTATCCTGAAGACCATAAGCGGGCTTGAAAGAGAGCTTATCATTCTGGCAAGAGGGAAACTGGGGGATTCCTTTTCGGAAGAGGAGATAAAGGAAGTGTGGTCTGCGATCCTTTCAGGAAACACGCAGATGTGATCACACTTAGATCCGATTCAAAGGCTTTTTTCACAGCAACATGAACTGCATTGTCAGATAGAATATAAGATCCCCGAACACTATCGCAGTGATAAAGCCTGCTGTTATGGGTATCATGAACGGGAGCCCGGGAGTGACCCAGACGCTGTCGTCCATCCTGCCAGCCCGGACCTGATGCTTGAGCTGAGCAATGACATTTGAGGTGAGGTCGGTGCCGGCCCTTGTAAAGCTGAACTTTATACCTTCCTCTGTTTCCTTATAGGATTCGATCATGCGGATATGATCTTTACCAAGCC
>DANZ01000059.1:0-1991 GCA_002501695.1 Methanolobus sp. UBA474
TCATCTATCCTTGATTCCCTTGATACGACCTTCAGGATATACACCATGCTTGATGACCGGATGGGTCCGCTGAGCCAAAAGGAGTATGAGGTGCTGAAGAATATAGATTACCGCGGAGTGGATATCGGAGCGTATAGCAGGAAGGACCCTTTTTCCTCCTGCTCATCTGAGAGTGCTATCAGGAATTTCATTCCCGAAAGTGAAGTGGAACTGGCATTGGAGGAAGAAAAAACACAAGAAGGAACTGCCAAACCTCAGTCCGCCTATGTCACGGACAAGAACTGGAAAATGCTCGGCAGTTACATGTATGAAGAGTGGGATGCTGTGATCAATGACTATAAAGCGGACTGGTGTACGGTCAATGAGATCGAGCCCCGTGGTATGTCCGGTGATTACTACAAGGATGCGTCAGAACAATACAGGAACGAGATAGCTCAGATCAAGCAGGTGTTCAGCAGGATGAAGCCGGAAACATTCCGCAGGATGAAAGAGCAGGCCGATGGGACTGAGATAGACATCGATGCCTTTATCGATGCCCTGATACAGAAGAAATGCGGGATAAATCCCAGTGACAGGCTCTACCTCAGATGGGACAAGCATGAAAGGGATGTTGCAACACTCTTTCTTATAGATGTCAGTTATTCCACCCACAAGATGGTCGGTTATGAGGGAAAGAGCATATTGGATGTCGAAAAAGACTCGCTTATCATCATGATACACGCTCTTGAAAGCATAGGCGACAGGTATGCTATCTACGCATTTTCCGGCCAGACAAGGGATGATGTTGAGTACTTTGTCATAAAGGAGTTCGATGAGGAACTATCGGACAACGTTGCACGCAGGATAAGTCTGCTGGAACCGGTATCCAACACAAGGCTCGGGCCTGCACTCCGTCATTCCATCAGGAAACTTGACAAGGTAAATGCAAAAACAAAGATAATAATACTTTTGTCGGATGGCGAACCCTTCGACACCTCCCGGGGAGAAAGCGCATACAAAGGAAGAATTGCTGAAGAAGATACTAAAACAGCGATAAGGGAAGGCAACGCCAGGGGAATACATTTCTTCTGTATAACCGTGGATCCGGATCCCGGCAAATACCTTGACAATATCTTCTCTGATGCCGGATACACAATAATAGATGATGCCAGTTCGCTTCCGGAGAAGCTTCCTATGTTGTATAAGAGGATCACTACCTGACTCTACCCTGCCGGATCAAAGCCATCAATTCCAAAGTGCAGGATGAAGTAAGCGGTCGCGTGTTACCATTAAATACATATCTTACATTGTATCAATTGTCACGTTCCGTATCTGGCCTAAATATCATGCCTGCAACTGCGCCTCTCAGGATATATGATCTGATAGCAAAGAACGATCTGCCTTCAAGGCTGGCAATTTTAAAGAGCATACCTGTGCATTTCGATGAAGCGTACAGTGAAGAAGAGCTCTGGAAGGTCCATGATGACTACATGAAGGTTTACAGGGAATCTAAGTGCAGGATCTACAGCGGCAAAGAGAAATATAAGATACATACTGATGAAAAGAGCCTTTTTGATCTGAAGATCGCGATCTCAGAAAAGATAATAGAGAACTGCCACCTCTGCCATCACAGGTGCGGAGTGAACAGAAAAAGAGGCGATAAAGGTTTTTGCAGATTAACAGACTCTTCTTTCTACGCTTCGGAATTCATTCACATGGGAGAAGAGCCGGAGCTTGTACCATCACATACCATATTCTTTTCCGGATGTGTTCTTTCGTGCGTGTACTGTCAGAACTGGGATATATCCATGTATCCCGGAACGGGAAAAAATGTCGAACCTGTCGAGCTTGCCCGCATAATTGAGAAAAGAAGGGCCAAGGGCGCAAAAAACCTGAACCTTGTAACACCCACGCCGCACCTGCATAACATATTCAGGATACTGAAAGAGGTGAACAGCAATACGCCCGTGGTCTGGAATTCTAACATGTACCACTCTTTCGAGGCCGGAAAA
>DANZ01000059.1:2045-3909 GCA_002501695.1 Methanolobus sp. UBA474
TGATGCGCCATCTTGTAATTCCCGGCCATGTTGAATGCTGCACCAGGAACGTCATTGAATGGACATCTAGGAACATACCGGAAGTTCGCTTTAACCTGATGTTCCAGTACCGGCCGGAGTACCTTGCCTGCATGTATCCTGAAATAAACAAGCATGTCGGGCTTGAGGAAAAAGAAAAGGCGATAAAAATGGCAAACGAGGCAGGACTTATAGACGTTCTGTTCTGAAAATATCTCCAGATAAACTTTTTTCGAAATACCCTTATTATAAAATAAATATAGGCCCTCTGAAGAATCCACACCCATCAAGGACTTTAATCAAAATATTCCCTGCAGGAAAATATTTCCTTTTATGAGAATGATTTATACTAGAAAAGCCATTTTTGACTTAGTTGAGAAGGCAGGGAAAGGTGCCTGGAAAACCACCACGCTTTGAGACACCCCTCTCCTGCGGGCCCGAGATATTCCCCAATATCTCTTAAATCTTTCACACAACCTTGCAGATTGTATATTGTATAGATAGGATGAGACGCCTGGAAACCACCACGCTTTAAGACGCCTCTTTCCTGACGGATCCGGGATGTTTCCCAACATCTCTTGATAATTCCACTCCCGATATGCGGCTCATTCCCAATGACCCGCAACACATAGTAAGTCTTTTGTCTTATTTAACCTAAACTCTGTTTAATATCAGGAATGATGTTATTTTTACTGGCGAACCTTTTTTCAATTAAAGCACTAATTATGCCTGTGAAATGATCTTTTCAGAGGAGCAAATAATTTAATGCCGTTGTAATTTTAAGAAGCTCTTAAATTGAAGGCGTGTTTTTCGAACCATTCCTTGTCAACAAGCACCTGCCTTTGAAAAGGCAATTAATTACCTTTTTTCTGATAAAGGATAGGTTCTAAGAAGAAATTAGCAGTTATGTGAATATTTATAGTTGCCTAACATTATATCACTTTACAATGCCATCTGAAGACAGCATCACTGGACCGGCCGGTTCCGGGCAATCCCCTACTTTCTGCACACTGACAGAGAATGAGGTTTCAACCCGAAAAAGAGACATTATGATCGTAGGATCGTTAATTCTAGTCATTTTTATATGGTCTGTTTTCCTGATATACCATCCGCCGGAAGAGATTGTCGGATATCTGGGAGTGCACAATACTTATCTCGCTGTTTTCCTGCTGGCTGCCATAGGTGGTGTATCTGCATTCACTTCAACGTCCTTCTACACAGCACTGATCACGATATCATTGGGAGGAGTTAATCCTGTATACATTGCACTTTTCGCAAGTGTCGGGCTCACAGTGGGAGATATTGTATTCTATATTGTCGGCAAAAAAGGAAAACAATGTGTTCCCTCAAAGTACGGGAAACATATAGGCCGGTTCCTGCAATTGTTAAAAGATGCCGGTGACAAGAAAGTAGTTTTGCTGATATTTGTTTATTCCCTAACTCCGCTCCCCAGCGACATACTGGCAATCGGGCTTGCACTTGCGGGATTCTCTCTTAAGAAGATGGTCCCTCCATTACTTATAGGAAATTTTGTACTTATTCTAATGCTGGCAGAACTTGCGATATATGGATATCAGTTATTCTGATCACCTGAGAAAAATTGCTGTCAATCTGGCAGGTGCTGCACATGCAGGCATCCACATCCGAAAGAGAGAACGCTTTGATGAAGATCCTATGTCTTCTGCCGGTCTGTCTGTCTTCAGTACATTTTGAAATCAGTTATCACAATTTCTGTTTATTTTAAGTATTGACATTTACATACTTGATATGGATGGGGGATGGTGAGTTTTGAGGAAATGTGCTGATAATGAGGGAATGTGTTATTGATGTTATATTTGCATCCAGG
>DANZ01000037.1 GCA_002501695.1 Methanolobus sp. UBA474
GTTTGAACGTTTCTTCTTTACTCATTCTCATACACCTCGTGTGTTTTGTAATTTTGTATTAATACTCCATTCGCACAATGGATCAGCATTCAAGACTAACCAATAGCAAATATTTATATGTGCCGTTCATGTATAGTATATAATCTTTTCGTATACCGGACTCTAATATCTAATATAAATATTTATCCCCTTGTTTGCTTAAATCCTGAATATCTGCGAATAGAGCAATAAATTGGAAACTAAAGAACATCTGCCAGGCAGCACCTGATCGCCACCCGGCAAATGCGACTATATGTTATCTACTCAACTTTTTCTACTTGTGTCCCATCAGAACTGGGAAACAAAGGTTCGTGCCTGCCACAGTGCAAGTATGGCAACTATCAGGATGACTACCATCCATAGTACCTCTGCAGCCGGCAGAGGGGAATTCAGCCAGTAAGCATTGTAAGCTTCCATTGCCGCTTCTGTTTGTACCATTTAAACTCCTCCTTCATACATACATCAGGCAGGCATTTGCAGCCCGGGCTTTTCCGAAATCAGTGATCACATATTTATGCAAAAGGAAGCCTTTTTTGTACATTCCCTCTTCATCAACCCTGACCTCTACATCCTTGAGCAGTGAGCATGAAGCCAGTTCTATGAGATCGAAGTTTATAGAGTCCCGCTGGTAATCTCCCTTAAGGTTATACTCTTTCTGTATCTGCCTGACAACTTCATAGTTCCATGCTCCTCCATTCTTATTGCAGAGCTCAAGTATCCTGAACTTTATCGGACGGTTTGCTGCCATTTACTCACCTCTCAATGATTCCATCTGACCTGTGTCCTCGGAGAACATTACCGAACTTCCTATGAGACACAGAGCGCCTCCCACAAGGATCGTCCATGAAGGGATATCCCCGAAAAAGAGGGCAATGAAGATCACAGCGAAAAGACCGTAGAGGTTACCGATACCCTGGCCCCTGCCGACACCGATGAGCGGGAAGGACTTGTACCAGGTCACATAACAGAAACCAAAGGTTATTCCTGCAAATACCAGCACCAAGATGGTAAGTGGCTCAAATGCCAGCAACGCGTACTTGAACATCGGGAAACCAAAGATAGCAAGGAGTGGGACTGCGATTATCCACCAGATTATGTTCTCTCCAAGGAACCTGAGAGTAAGGCCAACGTCCGGTTCTGCGATATCAAGTCCTTTACCTGCAATTGCACCTTCAATACCCCAGCCAACAGCGGCCATCAGACCGCCAATATAGCCTATCCACGCAACATTGCCAGTGCCAAGCTCGGTTAGCAGGCCGCCGCCGAAAATAGTGATACCACCAAGGATTATGAACGCTATACCGATGAAAGCACGCTTGGATATCTTTTCACCATACCATTTAGATGCAAGGATAGAACCAACAACAGGGTACGCCAGAGCTGCAACGGCTGCAAATGCGCCTCCTACAAAACCCATGGCTATAAAAGAACCCAATATAGCTATCGGACCACCGAAAATAGAAGCCATGAAGAACCACTTGGAACAGGGATGGAATTCTTTGAGGGTCCTCTTCATTTCTCCGAACTTGCCCAAGGCCCCGTTCCACACCATAAGAGCCAGAATAACTGTCAGTGCATTGAATGCCGTTATCAGAACAGCGGTTACGATCAATGACACCGCATCGCCGTTAGTTGCGGCTATTTCGCCGTACATCGCATCAAAAGGATTGAGCACCCAGACGACAGTGCCGGGTATATACCAAAGACCCCAGAGGATGGCGCAGAAAAATGCCCACATAAAGCCTTTTTTGATCCTTCGCTGGTGTTCTTGCTTTTTTAATGATTGCAAATCCATACTACTACCTCCAACTATACATTTCTTGTTTTCTAACTGTTAACAGTAGACTTCATAAATGCGGGAAAGAACCCGCCAGATGGATACAAAAGATGACCAACACTGATACTATTGCAATGCCACTCATCCCTGAGCGGATGCGGCCTTACTGCCATAATAATGAAATTAGCCGGATATTCTGCAACCTCGTGCATAATAGTGACCTATCTATAATGGATCATCTTTTGGAGGTGCACATAAACATTAAAGGGAAGACCCAAAGCACCTTTATTAAAAAGGCAGACTAATCAGCATACTCAGCAATAATAGCAAAAGATGTGGTTAAATAACGCCACATCCCTGCTACCTGATCATTTGTGATCAGAATATTGCGTTGAGTTTGTTCACTACGTCTGTTGCGTTCTCTCCATAGAGATCTGCACCGATCTTCTTTGCCCAGTCCTGGGTAACAGGTGCACCGCCAACCATTGTTTTCAAGGAGCTGCGAATGCCTGCTTCCTTGAGCTGCTCTTCTATCTGTATCTGGTTGACCATTGTTGTTGTCATGAGCGCAGATGAAGCAACTACCTGGGCTCCGACCTGCTTTGCCTTCTCTACGTAGGACTTTATAGGAACGTCCCTGCCAAGGTCAAATACCTGGTAGCCTTCGATCTTGAGCATGGTTGCAACGATATCCTTTCCAATGGAATGGATGTCACCCTCGATGGTGCCTATTACGATCTTGCCTCTGCTCTTGGTCTCTCCTCCAAGTGCCTCGAGAGCAGGTGTAAGGACCGCGACTCCGGCGTTCATTGCCTCTGATGCTGCAATAACGTGAGGAAGGTAAAGTGTGCCTGCCTCGAACTGTGCACCGATCTCGTTCATTGCTGCAGTGTAACCATCCTGAATAACATCTGCAGGACTTATTCCGGCAGCCAGGGATTCCTCAGCTGCTTCTGCAGCAGCCTCTTCATCGAAATCTAAGATTGCTGCTTTTGCTTTTGCGATAATCTGTTCTTTTGTTGCCATAATAGTGATCTCCTTATGCGCCCTGCCTGAATGCCTTGTCAGCCTTGTCCACAATTGCCTTCATATCCTTAAGGATATCAGCATCTATTGGTGGAACTTCGTGGTTCTTCATGATGTCAACGACTTTCTCATGAGCTACAGTTGCAAGGTCCTTTGCGCCAGCCATTTCCCAGTCTCCGTACATCAGCCTGTCAATGAGTTTGGGGTTGGATGGGAGGTCTATGTTCTTCCTTGTGGTCTTGTGCGCAAGGAAATTCTTCCCGATACCTACCTGCTCTATTGCTTCAACTGAGAGGGTCTCTTCATTTACAGGGATTCCTTCCATTGCCTTCTTTGTCATTGATATCATATCATTGTCAAAGACGAGCTGCTCGAGTGAGAATGTCATACCTAGTTCAAGCATACCTGCACCGTACAGGGTGTTAGCACCTGCAAAAGCGGGGAGAAGTGTGGTCATTGTCTTCTCATGGCCAGCCTGGCCATCAGGTATCTTGGCATCGGACTACGAGCCGGCTACGAAAGTGGGGAGGCCGTAATACTGGCCGAGCTTTGCAACAGCCGCACTGATAAGACCGAGTTCAGGTGAACCGACTGGTGCAGTACCCTTCTTCAGGTCAAAAGTTGTTGTAGAGCTTCCGTACCATACTGGCGCACCCGGCTTGACCAGCTGGGCAAGCACAATACCGGAGAGTACTTCTGCATTATGAGTGACAAGGGTACCTGCAAGGTGTACAGGGGATGAACCGCCGGCCATCGCCATACTGAGTACGTTTACAGGAGTACCGAATCTTGCACCCTTCATGATTACCTGGCAGGCATTAACACTGAGCTCCAGGGGGCTTGTAGGACAGAGCAATGTTGAGAACAGAGGCTTCTTGCGTGCTTCTTCATCATCGCCGCCGTAGTATGCCACAGCTAGCTGCTGGTAATAATCCACGTTCCCGCCCACAGGATCGATGTGATGGAAGTGCTTTGTAGTGTTCATCAGAGGTGTCAGTGTCTCGTGGACATCCTGTGCACCCTTACCTGCCCAGTCCCTTGCGGAAACGGCGAGTGAGTAATAATTGATGTTCTCTGCCCAGTCACATATTTTTGCTGTGTCTGCAACATCTTTTTCTGTTGAGTCCACGGTCTTGAATTTACCCGGAGCCTCAAAGTTACACATCTTGACACCGGTACCGAAGCAGGTCCAGTGTACCTTTCCTTTGTGTTCCTGTTTGACGTTGTTCTTCTTGTCGCGTCCCCAGAGGACGAACTTTGAAGGACAGTCGAGTAAAGCCCTGTTAACTACAAATTCGGGGATCTTTACGACCATCGTCTTTTCATCGACCAGACAGCCACCTTCTTTAAAAATAGCCCTGGCTTCGGGGTCTGATACCTGAATACCGGTATTTATGAAAACGTCCATTGTCGCGTAATGAAGAGCCCTGAGATCATCCTCAGAGAAAAGCTCCAGACTTACGCCTTCCAATGGCATTCTACCTGGGAAAAGTTGTCTTACCATTTCTTAACCTCCAATTTATGCAAATATTAATCTTCCAGAACATTTAGGCAATGTCTGGATTGGGATTCATCATGCTTTACAGCATTGTTCTCCTGAAAATGAAGTATTAGTTTTTAGTATTTAATGTTTGTGACACTAAATAGTATTTATATTTTTCTGTACAGGGGTTTTAACAGGTTGTATTTAAAAGAGACGGTCCTGAAAAGGGGAATCTTTTAATGAAGTAATAGCACACTAAATGCATAGAGAGCTAAACTTACATGAGATTCAATGATATTGATACAGTTAATGGATATAAATATTTTTCTGTTGGAATTATAGGTGAAAGAGTATATATGATTTTGCTCTAATCTATTGAACTTGCCTACAAAGCCTGTGCCTGTAGTCGATACTGATTTCCCGGGCGTTTCAGAAGGACAGCTGTATTCCTCTAACATCAGGGATCTGGCTGGAAGCAGTACAATTTATATTTTTTTACATAACGCATAAGATATAACAATTTATCGTTCACAGCGTTAAAAGGATTGCGAAATCTTGATATACCATTTAATGCATGTGACATTTTGTTTAAAAAAGGAAGAAGTAGATAGATCAAGAGGAATCATGAATATGAAATACAGCCTTGGTATCGACGCAGGCGGAACATATACAGATGCAGTCCTGCTAAGAGATTCTGATGAAGTCATCGTTGGCACAAGCAAAGCTCTTACAACTTATCCAGATCCGCTCGAGGGAATCAAAAAAGCGATTGGTGGACTTGAAGAAGCACATCTTAAGGATGTCAGGACAGTCTCTGTTTCCACTACACTTTCCACAAACAGCATACTTGAGGGAACAGGCTTCCCTGTAGCCCTGGTGCTCATAGGTAATTATGACATCATGAAAGAGCTCCCTACCAAATACTATATACAGGTAGCCGGAGGACATGATTTCAATGGAGTAGAAACAGTATCTGTGGACATCGACTCGATCAGAGATTTTGCACTGTCTGTTAAGGAAAAGGTTTCAGCAGTTGCAGTGTCATCTTTTTTCAGTGTGAGAAACCACGAACATGAACTTGCGGCCAAAGAGGTTATCAGGCAGCTTACAGGCCTTCCGGTGATATGCGGGTATGAGCTTTCCCAGGATCTTGGCGCTTTTGAAAGGGCTGTAACAGCCTTCCTGAATGCCCAGTTGATACCGATCACAGAGAGATTCATGCATAATGTGGAAGAGGAAATAAGGTCCAGAGGAATGGATGCAAAGATATTCATGCTCAAATGTGACGGTTCTGTTATCGGGATCCAGAGCGCCCTGCAAAAGCCTATAGAATCGGTATTTTCCGGACCTGCAGGAAGTCTTGTCGGAGCTTCTTTCCTGGCACAGAAGGATACCTGCGCTGTGATCGATGTAGGAGGAACCAGTACGGATATTTCGGTGATCTATAACAATGTCCCGGAAATGAGCGATTGCGGCGCAGTTGTGGGCGGATGGAAGACCAGGGTAAAAGCGATCAAAATGGAAACATCCGCCATGGGAGGTGACAGCCATATATGGGTTAAAGGAGAGAATATAAATTTTGAGCCAAGAAGAGTTATACCTCTGTGTCGCGCTGCCAGATTATACCCTGGCTTTCTGGAACAACTCAAAACAAACCCCATGCCTTCAAAGATCCGCCTGGGCATAAACTATCAGCCGACTAAGTTCTATGTGCGTACAGGATATGAAGCCATTGAGATAAGCACGGAAGAGAAAGAAACTCTTGACGCCATCAAAACGTATCCAACATCCACAGCAGAGATATTTGACAGGATCAAAAGATACCCTTCAAGCGGATCACTTGACAGCCTGATGAAGAAAAGGCTTATACAGGCTATCGGTTTCACTCCTACCGATGCCCTGCATGTGCTGGGCGAGTATACTGAGTGGGACAGCGAGGCCTCAATGATCGGGGCAGAACTTCTTGGATCACTGGCAGGCATGGAATGTACCGAGTTTGCAGGCCGGATAAAAAAAGAGTTCACAAAGAACATGGCAGCAAATATTGTATCTTTTTTCCTGGAAGGAGTGCCAAAGCAGGAGATAAGGAAAATATTTGACATCCAGTCCCCGGCAAAATTCAAAATTGAGGTCCCTATAGTACTTATAGGCGGGCCGGTGGCAGCTTTTGCTGAGGATCTGCGGGACATACTTGATGCTGAGATAATACTGCCTGTCAATTACGATGTTGGTAATGCCATAGGCGCATTGGCAGCAAAGGGGATACGAAGAGCCGAGATACTCATCAGGCCGGCTTCAATGGCTGCTCCTGAATGGGAGTTCCTGGTATTCTCGGAAAAAGGGAGGGATAGTTTCTACGATTATCAGGAAGCTCTTGATTATGCCGTCAATCTTGGAGAAACGATGATAATTGAATATATGAAAGATGCCGGACTGGACTCAAGCCATATCCAGATAGATATTAAAAAAGATGAGATCATTCCGAATGGATGGAAAACACCTATTGAGACAAAGCTCGTGGTCAGGGGAATCGGTACCCTGAACGCCAATTAACAGCATTGATAAGGGTATCAGATTACCTGATGCCCATTGTTCTCTTTCTTCATCCCAATATCACGATTCTCCATACCCGGGTCTTTTACTATGGAAGCCGTGGCTATCAGGACATCCTGCCCACCCCACTCACCTATGATGAACCTGGTCTTAACAGGAACAAGTGTCCCCTCCTTGCTCACAAGTGGGATTGCACAGAAGGAGGACTTATCCTCCATGATCTCATCGAGGTTGGAGAGCACATCGTCTTCCCACCCCTCCGGGTAGAGTATCAGGAAATCCCTCATATACAGATCCCCGTCCTCATAGTTCAGATGCTTATGCAAGATCTTGTTAGTATGCAATATCTTGCCTTCCATATCCATTACAAAGACCAGTTCCTCAAGTGCATCCAGCAGTGAACGCAGATGGTTCTTACTTTTTTGGATACCGGAATCCTTTCTCATGCCGGAGATAATGATACCCACCTGGTTTGAGATAGTCTCTATAAGGTTCCTGGAATTTGCAGGGATCTCCAGATTCTTATGGGATCCCAGTGCCATGGAAGCAACCAGTTTATCATTGAACTTCACAGGTATGAAACCCATCGCTTGCAGGCCCTCATATCCAAGATCTTCTCCGGGTATCATCGCGTTGATCTCCGAGAAATACTTGTAGACAGGGTAACCGGTCATGAAAAGGCGTGCAAGTATCGTATTTGAGGAAAAGCGGGAGAGGCTTTTTACAAAGCTTTCGGAAAGACCTCTGGCAGCAGCAAGGTTGAATTCACCCGTCTTTTCATCTACCAGATATATGATACCGCTGTCTATTGCCTTTGTTTCAAGAGTAAATTCCAGCACCCTTTCAAAGGTTTCCTGCAGATTGTCGGTGGCACCAAGGACATTGTCAAGGTCACACTCAAGACGCATGAAGTTATTTGCCTGCTTGCGTTCGGTAACATCCACGACGATACCCTGCAAATAATCCACTATCCCATTCTTATTGTGATGGATCAGCGTTCTCTCATCCACCCATCTTACCTGGCTTGACTTTGTAAGTACCCGGTACTCCTGGCTGAAATCCGAAAAGCCTGACTTGAAAGCCCTGTCCACTTCCTGCCGGACCCTTTCAAGATCAGAAGGATGGATAATATCACCATAGAGGATCTTCCCTGAGGTGAAATCCTCTACCTTGTAGCCGAACTGAGAAATGTTGTCCGATACGAACTCAACTGGCCAGTCCTTTTCAGGCCGCCACAGGAAGACAACCGCAGGACTTGAGCTCATGACCGATTCAAGCACTCTGCGCATCCTCAATGCTTCTATCAGTATATCGTTGGTATGCCTGTACTGTATCAGCTTCCACATGCCTTCCATAAGCAGAGTGAGCTGACGGGTATCCGACTCATTGTAGTCCGAAT
>DANZ01000151.1 GCA_002501695.1 Methanolobus sp. UBA474
CTCTGTCAGGTTTGACTTCAAGAACGCTGACAATGACATTCAGTATATAGAGTATACCTCCCTGAAGAACTCAGGCACGATAACCGCAACTGTGGAAGTATTGAAAGAGAGATCTACTTTTGCAGCCTCTTCCCCGAAGGGAGTCATCTACAGGCATATCAACATCTGGCTGGGTAAAACAGGGTATGTCACAGGGACAAACCTGGAGAGCCCTGTCATTGGGTTCAGAGTTGGCAAGAGCTGGATAGAAGACGAGGGCATAGACCCTGCTTCAGTTGTCCTTAACAGATACAGCGGTGACAAATGGAACGTGCTTTCAACCACACAAACAAAGTCTGATGATAAATACTACTACTATCAGGCCGAAACATCCGGCTTTTCGCCATTTGCCATCACAGGAGTGAGTCTGGATGAAGCAGCAGTGCACAGCACAAATGGTGATGAAATTAATGAGCATGTGAGCTTCGTCGACTTAAATGGAACTGAAGCGCAGGCAGAGAAGAACNNNAGAGGAAGCAGTGACTTTTTATCATGAAACTATCCTGCAACCTTGATGTATTCTTTTTAAGTATCAGTACAAAGCACAGTGAAGGTAAAATTAATTAAAAGCATTATGGAACGGTTACAGGCTTCACGAGACTTCTATGGTTGAACAATTGACAGGTTTGCAAAATAGATATGTCTTGCAAACTTCAATAACCTTTTATTTAGGTATCAAAACCTTACAGGAAATTTAATACTTGCACGAGGCCATAAGAGCGATTGTGGAGTTGGAGGTAGAATTGATGGCGAGGTGACGTTTTCCTGTAAGGTTTATGATCTTTATTGTGATGATCTGATGATTGTAAATAATGGGAAGGAAGTTCCCATAAGGAAACTTCCGGTTCCTGCTACTTTTAGAGAGCGTAGTTCTCTGGTTTGAATACCTTTACTTCTGCCTTGTATTTCTCCATGCAGTCGCTCATGAACTTCTCTGAGTCTGAGGTCAGAGCTGCGAGTTCTGCGGCTGCCTTGTTGAGTGCATTGGTCTCGAACTTTGTCATCTCAAGACCTTCTGCGGACTTCAGCAGGTTGCAGCATTCTGTTGCAGCGTTCTTTGAACGGAGGTAGATGTCGTTTCCGTCCTTGACGATTGCCTGTCCTACCTTGTATGCGTTGTCGTATGCAAGGATGTAGGACTGTGGGTCTCTGAACCTGTCGGATGCCATGAGCAGGTCCCTGAGGATCTTCTCATTGCCGGACTTGAGTGCAGTGTTCATGAGTGCACAGTCGTAGCTGAGAGACTCGGACCAGCACTGTACGGTTGTACCGCCGAACTCTGCGTGGTACTCGACGGACTCGTTGGACCACAGGTCACAGCACTGCATGATGAGGTTACCCATTACGTCAGAGTGTGCACAGGTTGATGTCTTACCTTCGAAGGCCATTGGCATACCGGTGATTCCCTTGATTATGATGTTCTCATAACCGCAGTCCTTACCAGGTCCCTTTGCACCTGCTTCGTATCCGGAGAGTGTCCTTGCGCCTGCGAGTGACCTTGCAATGATCGCAAGGGTGTGTGCGAGGTTCTTGTCAAGGAGGCCGCCTGCAATGAACATTGCAGTGTTTGCCTGTGCACAGTCTGTGTCACCGGCCGGTGTCACATTCTTCTGCTGTGCGACCTTTGCAATGCCCTGCCAGAGGAATTCCATGTCCATGCTACCAAGGACACCGATGGCGTAGAGCATACCCGGAACGTCGTTCCTGAGAACTGCGTAGTCGAAGATCTCCTTACCGCCCATTGATTCAATGGAGAGAAGGTCTGCGCCTGCATCTGCTACTGCTTCGAAGGATTCCATGACGACGTTGTACTTGTCGCCTCTGAGCTGAAGGAAGTCCTTGTTCTCCCTGACATCACCAGGGGTGTGCCTGAGTGCGCACTTGATACCATATTCCTCATGGTATTCTTCCATGATGGTCTTCTGTGCGTGTGCGACCTCTGCTCCCCAGGTCGGGTGGTTGGTCATCTGCTGGACGTGCTCTGTCTCAAGTACTACAGATGGGAATCCGACCTGGACCATCCTTGACATGATGTCCTTTGTGATCCTCTGGTACTCGTTGACGAGTTTCTCTTTTGTCTCTCCGGCTTCCGGCCTTGGAGCGTAGTTGACCTCGGCGGTTGTGTAACCTGCACCGATCTCCAGACCCAGACCTGCCTTTACAGGGCTCTTTGCACGACCAAATACCATCTCATCAGCATTGCTGTATGCCATTGTTGTGAATTTCTTGACTGCCATTTAGTTCACCTCTTTAGTGTTTGTGGAAAATTGCTCTTAACTGTGCCAGGCCTTTTCCTGCCAGTATTGCATCTGCCATCTTTGGTGCATCTGCTGCTTCCTCGCCGTATACTCCAAGCTCGTAGGTTGAAACGAAGTCCTGGTTGACCGCTCCGCCACCACACTGGAATGGCATCTTGATGCCTGCTTCGAGAAGCCTGTCGTTGACTTCTTTGAATGCGTACATTGTGGTTGTCATGAGCGCTGTACCTGTGAGCATCATTGGGCTCTCTTTCTTTACAGCTGCAATGACCTCGTCTACCGGGACGTCACGTCCAAGGTCGACAACTTCATAGCCGTTTGCCCTGAGGAGCGCTGCTACGATCGACTTTCCTATGTCGTGAACGTCACCCTCGGCAACGTGAACAACTACCTTTCCTTTTGGCTTTGGTGATGATCCTGCCTCTGCTTTACAGAACTCGATACCTTCAAGCATTGCATCTGCGGACATCATGACGTTTGGAAGGAAGATTACACCCTGGTCGTAAAGTTCTGTGACGACTTTCATACCGACCATGAGCGCATCATCGATAAGGGCTATTGGCTCTTTTCCGGCTGCAATTGCTGCCTCGAGACCCTCGATAACATCATCCTCTTCACCCTCAAAGATCGCCTCAGCGATCGCACGGTAGATCTCATCCTTAGGATAGAGTTCCGCTGCTGCGTCTTCAGGGGTCATTGATTTTTCCATCTTAACATTGTATCTTATGAGGATACCTTCTTTGTCTACTATTAACAATTCTATACCTCCTTCAATTTATTGATCTATTAGCTGAGCCTGAATCAAGCTCAATCCAATCTACACAATAGGTCCGTCTTGAACCTCCTTACGCAAAATTATATTATACTATATAAACCCAGCGGAAGGTCAACACCTATATATAAAGGTATCTAATCTGTGCAATTATCTTTATTTAGGAGTGCTTTGATAAAAAATGTCTCTGTATGGCGTATTTTTCCTTTCTTTTTTCCAACACTCTAGAATTGGTTCTTTTCTACACGCAATCCTTTTATATTACTAATTTACCTCCTGTTTTTGATTTAAATATATAAAATAATGTATTGTTGATTATATCCTATCTTCTATCATATACTAGTAATCGTTCTCCAACTGCTGTTTTATAACTGCACTTGTTTTTAAGGTTGCAGATATGTGGTGATTCTGGAGAAACGCTTATATAGCGGCTTTCATCTCTTCATTTTCTCCTGCAAAAAAGAATTTATCAAACATCTAAATCAATAGCATGTTCCCAGAACAAAAAAGCAATAGTTAATAAAAGGTGAACAAAAGATAAGTCATCTAAGTTATCAAAGTTCTGTTCTTGAAAGGCATATTACAACTTTTCGTTCATCCATCTGCCCCATAGTGCACCTTGTTTCCGCAGGAATGATCTTTTTTGACCTTGCCTCAAATGGAATATTGTGTACGGACAGCCTGCCCGAGACCATGCCGGCAATGATAGGGGCAACCTCAAGCAATTGATTTTGCGGATGCAGTTTTAAAATGTTCATGCCTTTCAGCTCTTCCTCTGTGTAACCCAGGCATTCGCAGGCAAAAGGATTTATGTGGAGTATGCATCCATCGCTATCTATAACGAATACTATCTCCTCCAACGCTTCAAAAATGACCTTCAGATTCCTCAAGTCCTTATGGACGTCCACCTGTTCCCTCATGCGCCCGATCAGGGGACCTGCCTGTGCAGCAATCGTTTCAAGAGTGTTGCGGGTGCTGAACGGGATCTCAAAAGAGCTGTGGGATGCAAGCATCATTATGGCTACCGTTTCTT
The DNA here is from genome assembly GCA_002501695.1 of Methanolobus sp. UBA474. Taxonomy (GTDB): domain Archaea; phylum Halobacteriota; class Methanosarcinia; order Methanosarcinales; family Methanosarcinaceae; genus Methanolobus. Next base: position 4,103 of record DANZ01000151.1, read on the forward strand.
CACCATGTTTTATCGGTATTATTGCCGTGGCTTCCAGCTTCTCATTGATCGGCTTATTGCCGGGTATCATCGCATTGAGCTCATAGTACCTGGTATAGAGAGGATATCCTGTCATTAGTACCCTTCTATGGATAGAACCGGCCGGGTGATGTCTCCTGCAGCTGATAAACTCCTGAGAGAAACCTTTGTGGACTACAAGGTTCAGGTCGCCAGTAGATTCATCAATAAGATACAGGGCCCCGGAGTCCATATTTTCGGTCTGGGTGGCGAACTCCAGCAACTGATGGAACATGTCTCCCGGGTCACCGACATGAGTGAAAAGCTCTCCGGGCTCGGATATAATATGCATGAAATTTTTCACATTCTTGCGCTCTGTTATATCGACCACGATACCCTGCACGTACTCTACATTCCCATCGATGTCGCGCTTGATGACCGATCTCTCATCAACCCACCGCACTTCTCCTGTACTCGTAAGTATACGGTATTCATAGGACAGGTTTTCTATATCCCTGGACCATAGCTCTGTTTCTGTAGAGAGCCTTTTAATGTCCGAGGGATGTACCATCGAGCCATAATGCAACCTGCCGGATATGAAGTCCTCAGCATTATACCCAAATTGCGATATGTTCTCGGATACGAATTCCACAGGCCAGTCATCTTCAGGCCTCCAGAAAAATATGATCGCAGGACTGCTTTTTATCACAGATTCCATTATCTTCAGTACTTCTATCAGCTCCAGTAACTTCTTCTCCTTGTTCTTCTGATATGTGATATCCCTGATAATGGACATGACTGCGGGTTTTCCGTTATGTTCTATGACAGAGGAGTTGATCTCTGCCGGAGTGTTGGTACCTTCCTTTGAAAGCAGTTCTATCTCATACTTAAGAGGCGTGTCACGGTTCTTCTCTATGCTTCTGCTGAACCTTTTCATCACCACGCGCTTATAATCCGGCGGAAGGAAATCCTCAAAGGGCCTTCTGAGCAGCTCTTCTTTAGAAAAGCCGCTTATCTCGCAGAACTTCATGTTTGCGAACACCAGCACATCATCCTGCACAATTATGATACCATCGTTACCTTTTTCAACAAGGGTGGAGTATTTTTTCTCCGAATCCCGAAGTTCTGCTTCTGTGCGTTTTCTTTCCGAGATATCCCTTATGCTCATCATTACCGAAGGCTGCCCTTCATGAGTGATGAACGAAAGGCCAACCTCGGCAGGCAGAAGCGATCCGTTCTTTGTGATGAACTCTACCTCATTATTATGGCGAAGACTATGCATGTCCCTGAGGACTTTCCTGAACCTGCCAGAGAGCATCCGGTGATAGATGCCATGAACATATTCCATTAACTGCCTGTTTGCCAGCTCTTCCCGGGAATAGCCTGTAAGCTCTGAGAACTTACGGTTCGTAAACCTCAGTATCCCATCGTGGATTATAACAATGCCGTCGTTACTCTCCTCAACAAGCGTGGAATACTTCTCACGGGATGCCTTGAGCTGAGCCTCAGCAAGTTTACGCTCTCCTATGTCCCTTATGTTCAGCATTATGGAAGGCTTTTCTTCATATTCGATATATGAAAAACTGATCTCCGCAGGGAAAATATTACCTGTTTTTGTGAGTAATTCCACTTCATTGTTGCGGCCGGGACTTTTCCTGTCCCTTGAAACCTTTTTAAGCCTCTTGGATACCATGCGCTTATACGTTTCAGGCAAATGGTCCATGAACTCCCTGCCAATATTCTCCTCCTTTGAATGGCCGGTCATCTCACAGAACCTGGAATTAACGGATCTGCACATACCATCCTGCAGGATAACAATGCCATCATTGCCTTGTTCCACCAGATCGGAGTAACTCATGCCGCAGATGCAATGCTCAGGGTTTTTATGAGGCTCTGTGGCCGTTTCAAGTATTAGCAGAATACTCCGGCCGTATATTGAGGCGGGTAGATCCCGGACAGAAGCTAAAAGTGTTCTGTCCCCATCACAGGAGCTACAGGATACCTTAAAGTTATCATGATCATTGTTGCCGTTGAGGGTGTCTTCAAGCAGTGCCTCCATTTTCGGTATATTCCATTGAGCTCCTCTGATCTCAAATAGCGGGTTTCCCAGGATCTTCTCAGGAGTGGTCATGAAAAAGTTGCAAAGTGACTGGTTCGCGTAGACGATACGCAGGGTGCTATCCAGTACAGCAAGAGGTTGTGGTATCGCATCAGCGACAGCCATGAAAAAGCCATCTTTTCCGCTAAAAAGATTGCCCTCCTGCCAGTCCGGCTCTAATATGCCCGAGCTCAGGCTCCTGTCAGATGCATTTGCTTCCACATATGCGCTGTTTTTGGAACTGATAGCACCATCTCCTTTTTCTGCTCTTTCTTAGCTGTCTTTCTGGCTCACTTAAAATTTATTTAGCCAAAAAGAGAGATTAAATACTAGGTAAACAAATATAAGCTGCTCACATCTGATCCAAGACGCTTCCTTCAATCCAGTCTACACACAGGGGATCTGTCTATGGATGTGAGCAGCTTTAGCTGACAGACTGCCCTGGATGTCAGTTCCTGTGGAACTTTTCCCTGAGGTCCTCGATAGTTGCATTGTTCAATACCTGATCGGCTATTTTTGGCACTATTGCCGCGTCATCGCAATAAACCCCTATGTCATAGCGTGTTACAAAATCCTGGGTGACGGCACCGCCGCCGCATATAAAGGGAATCTCTATACCGTTCTTAAGGAGGCGCTCCCTGATCTCCCTGAAGGAGTACATTGTCGTTGTCATAAGGGCGGTACCTGTAAGCATGATGGGCTTGTGCTCTATCACAGCGCTGATGACCTCATCTACCGGGACGTCGCTTCCAAGGTCTATGACCTCATAGCCATTGGATCTCAGGAACACTGTCAGTATCTTCTTACCTATATCGTGGACATCTCCTTCCACTACAAAAGACACTACCTTTGCCTTGAGTTCATGGCTGCGGTCGGAGGCACGCTTGCAATACTCGATCCCGTCGGTCATTGCCTGCGCAGAGATCATAACATCAGGAAGGTACAGTAATCCGTCATCATATAATTTTGAAACGATGCCCATCCCCGCCATAAGCGCATCATCTATCAGTTGAATGGCATCCTT
>DANZ01000113.1 GCA_002501695.1 Methanolobus sp. UBA474
GGATTATCTTTACAGGCAGGCCTTCGCCTTTCATCTCTTTCTTATGGATCTGCCTAAGGCGCTTGGTAAGCAGGCGCTGGTCCCTGAGAGATGTGCGGATATCTGCGAGTTCCTTTTTAAGCCGCCCGATCTCACTATCTCTTATGCGCATCTCTTTTTCCCTGCGGACCTTAAGGTAGCCGGAACTTTTTACCCTGTTTATGCGATGCTCCAGTGTCTCAATTGTCCTCTCTTTCTGACCGGAATCATATTTTAGTTCGGCCACATACTCTTTAAGTTGTTTTATCTGCGCATTCTTCTGGCTCAGCTCTTCCCTAAGCCGGTTCACCTGCTCATCAGTATCCGTGACCTCTGTCTTTTCCGGCGCGGGCCTGACCTCTGTCTTTGCTTTATGAGACGGCAGGACCTTCTCGATGGCTTCCTCGATGGAGGCACCATGTATCACGTGGAATTTTACTGTATCGATGTCAAGATGCTTTGGAACTCTTTTCTCGATCCTGGAGAAAACATTCTTGTAATTCTTGTAGGTTGTCAGCGCGGCGGCAAGTGAATCTCTTTCATGGTCATTGGAGTAGCCAAGAGGACGGGCCAATGCTATCTTCTCCTCGGCTCTCATCTCTCCCCCCGGTGTTCCCAGGACAGCATTAAAGCTGCGGCGTATCTTCTCAACGGCTGCCGGGGTCGGGGAAACGTCTGTCGCAATGACCGCAGGCCGCCCGTATTCCGCGATCAGTTTGACGACCTCATCATGGGATATCCCGCGTATGCTCTGCAAGAGCAGCAATTCGCCTTCAAGGGAAAGTATAGCTATTCCCACCGTGGTTCCCGGGTCTATCCCGACTATAGTATGCTTACGGCCCTTCTTCTTTATAGGCAGGTACTTTATCTTGTCCCGTTCCACGCTCTTTACGCTCACCTGCACATCAGCTGTCGTTGAAGGCTTTATGGGAACTTTCTCACGCCTTGCATTCACCGTGTACTCGGCCCTGACATAGCCCCCAAAACCCTCCGTGGCCTTGACGCTGTAAGTGAAGCCGGTCTCCCGGGAGAATCTTCGCAGTACGTTCTCTATCTCCCTGCTCTTCTCCTTCACACCTCCATGCACTTTCCTGCGATAGCGGTTCTGGCTCCAGCCTCCCCTGCCAAGAGAGCGGGCTCTGCTGACCTTTATCTTTGTGACATCCTCAAAAAGAGAGACTTCGCAACCTACCCCAAGGCTGGCGAGCGTGGCGCAGACTTCGGCTTCCTCAATAGGATTGAACTGGTTGAACGAGATGCCGTGCTCCTGGGCAAGGCGCAGCAAGGGCTTCTGGTGAATGCCGCCTGTGACCTGGACCAGCTTTGTGTTTTCAGGCAGCTTTCCAAGGAACTGGATCAGTTCGTTCTTATCGGCCGCCAGCTCGTATATGTTGTCCACCGCGATATAATCAGGACGGTCCTTCTGCACCATCCTGAGTATCTTGTGCCTGCGCAGCATGGTATGGTGGGTGACCTCACTTTCCTTGAGAACGGCAACCGCATACCTTGGCACATCCTGGGATCTGGCGGAACCCTTCGCGATATCAATACCGTAAATGACACCGTTCTGCATATAATATGACTTATGTTGGCGATGGCATATAGTTATGACTCTTGGACCTGTTTTATATGTGCCATAACTTCATCCTGATCTCTGTTGATGCTGTATTTGCGCTTGAAGTATTTAAGCACATTAAGAACATCCCTGCCGAGCAATTCATCAGCGTGAGGATGGGTGGTCTCTACATACTGGGGCCAGTCGATTATCTGCACTCCGCCGTCATATACGAAGATGTTGTACTCGCTTATATCCGAGTGAATGATACCTTTCCTGTAAGTGACCTTTAACTGGTCGATGATCATACCCAGGAACAATTCCGGCTCCTCAAGCTTTGTGCGATAGAGCAGGGAGCCAGGTGCGACTTCCATAACAATTGCATGGCGGTTATTATCTATCAGTTTTGGCACGGACACGTCCGGGTAGAGCTGGCGCATTATATCCGCTTCCCTGTTCGCGGCAAGCCTGGCGGCATATATCCATGAGAAGTGCTCCTTGTCATCCAGATGGGAGCGCACTCTTTTTACACTCTTGAAACTGGTCCTGCCTTCCCGGTGGAACTTGATGATAACTCCCTGGGGCTCACCTATCCCAAGCGCAGGCTCCTTTACAGCTTCAATAACGACGGATTCCTTGCCCACGCCGATCTCATCGCCGATGGCACTCACTGTCCCCCTCTTGACAAATGTGTTAAGGGCGAGCGCATCGTATGCATCGTAGTATATCTGGTAGCCTTCATAGGGGTTATTGACCGCCACAACCATCTTCTTTTGCATGAGCTGTCTTATCCTGTATTCCAGCAGGGAGAATGGCAGGCGTGTGAACTTGACCAGTTCATCCATCGGCACCCATTCATAGTGCTTCATGCTCAACTCTATCCCTTGCAGTATGCGCAGGTCCTTGCTATCCAGTTCCCTGAATACTTTTATGACATCGTCTATCATTTGTGGTGTAATTGCCGGGATGGTTTAGATGGTTTGTGGTCAGGATCAGGAAACATGAACCTTAAAATAACGGAGAGGCCTTCTAGGCGAATCTCTCCCAGGCCTCTTCCTCCACTCTCCTGATAACTTCCTTCAGCGGAACCCTGGCAATTCCGGCAACCCTGCGGCAGTCCTCGTATTCCGCTGACATGTGCAGGATCTCTCCGCATTTATCCTGAGCTATTTTGACAGCGACCCCAAACTCCTCCCCCCGTATGGACAGGGTAACCTTTTCCATCCTGCGGTCTGCAACATACCTGTGTCTTGTGGGGATCACACGAACGCCAAGAGTGCCTGTTTCCTTCATCAGCACCCTTGCGACATGATCGCTGTCCTGTGGTTTTGTTATCACTTTGATGATATGGCCGGTCCTGCCTTTTTTCATGGTTGCCGGAATGATGGTGACATCCCTTGCACCGGCTGACAGCAGGATATCGAACAGGTTCCCGAGCACCTCGCCGGTCACATCGTCCACGTTGGTCTCCAGAACTTCAATGGTGTCTCTGGACAGGGTGTCCTGCACCTCCATGAGTATCGTGCGCAGCACATTGGGGTCTTCAGTGTCCGCATCCCCTGCACCGTAACCGACCGAGATGACACGCCCCCGGGGAATATTCTCAACAGGCTTTGCAAAATAGGCCAGCAGGGCTGCGCCTGTGGGGGTCAGCAGTTCCCGTGTCCCCGAACCATAGAACAGCAGGCCGCTCTGCCGGAGTATTTCCAGGGTTGCCGGCGCGGGAACTGACATCATGCCGTGTGCAGCTTTCACCTTCCCGCCGCCTACATTTGCCGGAGTGCACAATATTGCATCTGCGGCGATCTCATGGACAGCAAAGCATGAGCCTATGACATCCGCAAGCGCATCTTTCTGCCCTACCTCATGAAAATGCAGTTCATCAAGCGGAAGTCCGTGTATCCTTGACTCAGCTTCGGCCATGATCGCAAACACGCCAAGGGCACTCCGCTCTACTGCAGCATGCAGCTCCGCATTTTTTATCACATCGGTGAGTTCACAGTAGCTTCTTGAATGAGTTTCGTGGGGGACATGGATCTTTACATCAACTGCTCCGATCCCGCGCTTGCTAACACTCCCAACGGTTACTGAAACGTCTACTGCAGACTCTATTGTTTCCCTGACCCTTTCCCGGTCCGCACCAAGCCCTATAAGGCTTGCAAGTATCATATCCCCGGCAGCGCCCGAGAACGGTTCGAATATAAGGGATCTCATATTTTCACATCTGATCATTGTAATGAATGGAGCTATTGGCCTGACAACATTTATAAAGGCTGCACCGGCCAGGCCTATTCCCTGTTCCTTGCCTTTGCAACCGTGTTTGCGATCCTTGCAGCAAAAGAGCCTGCAACAAACCCTGCATCGATGTTCACAACTGAGAGGACAGAACATGACTGCAGCATGGAAAGCAGGGCTGCCTCACCCTTTGCCCCGGCTCCATAGCCGGTGGATACAGGAACACCTATGACCGGCACGTCCACTAGTCCTGAAACCACCGTTGGAAGGGTACCTTCCCTCCCGGCTGCTACAACTATGGCATCGGGTTTCCTGTCCTGCAGTTTCAGCATTTCCCCGACCAGCCTGTGGAAACCTGCAACACCCACGTCATAGATCGCAATGGTCTCGCACCCCATCTCGCAGGCCACCATCCTTGCCTCCTCGGCAACATCTATATCAGCGGTCCCGGCTGTGATAATAGCAACAATACCGCCTGTCTGGGGTACGGGCGTGCCGTCGTGGACAACAGCCAGGTTCTTATGAAGACTCCACTCCAGCCCTTCCGGGTTAAAATTAGATTCCAGGGCCTTTCTATGACCTGAACCAAGGCGCGTTATAAGCACTCTTCCTGTTGCAGCTACCTGTGCTTTTGCTATCTCGACCACGTCCTGCGGATCCTTCCCTTCGGCAAGGATGGCTTCCATGATACCTGTCCGATGCCTGCGGAAGATATCCACTTTTGCGATATCGGAAACCTGAACATATCCCATTGAGCGTATCTGCTCTTCAGCCATCTTCGGCTCCATCTCATTGTCCCGGACTTTAGTAAGTATGTTCTTTAGTTCCATTTGATACTCCATAAGATGTTAGCATAATCGACAATAGAAAAGTATAATATGAATAAAACTCTGTTCCCTTTATGGAAGGACCGCTTGGAAAAATATATAGTTTGCCAATCTCACTCCTGCTTCTGGCCGGTGCTTTGATGAGTGCCTTTTTGTTTTACAGCATGATGAAATATGCAGAGGCAGGCAACCTTATAATGGTCATATTGCTTGCCATTGCCGTCTCTATCGTTGCATTCGTGATAGGGCAGGCCATTAAATACCAGCATCTAAGGGAACTCTAAGATAGATCACTTTATTCTGTTCCGGGCTTCTTCCACTTCATTGATAATCCCCGGATACTCCTTGAACATGGAAATGATATCCAGTGCAGCTACCAGGTCCACAACGCCTATGGCAGCTATCGCATCGCCTCCATGAGCCCTTATAGGAACCACAACTACGGATTTACCCTTATAGGTCCCTTCTGAAGGGACTCTCCTGATAACAGTATTGGTCTGAAGGACTTCTTCCAGAACCGGACCCGTGTAATTATCTTCAAGGACGATGCCTCTTTCCATGCGGACACCCCTGTAATTCTTGCTTCGGATAGTAACAGGTATTCCAAGCAGGGCATGTACTACTTGGGCTATAGGTTGCAGATCCTCAGCTGTGGAATCTGCACATATCCTAAGACAACTTTCGACACAGTACTGATAACTTTCGTTGTTCTCATTCATATTGATCACCCCATCGTATGGTTGAAGCTATTAGCATAGCTTATGGCATCAGTTTAAGGTCTGCAACATACTCCTGCGCCGAGATCGCAGCCACGGCTCCGTCAGCAACTGCTGTAACAACCTGCCAGAGAGGAGTTATACGGCAATCGCCGGCAGCATAGATACCTTTCACAGATGTCTCCATTCTCTCATTCGTCCTTATGAAGCCCTTTTCGTTCTTATCGAGCTCTACTATTCCCGTGTTGGGGTTGATGCCCACATATATGAAGATCCCATCTATCTTCTTTTCCGTCCTCTCATTGGTCTTCACATTCCTGAGTACGACGCTCTCGACAGCATCCTTGCCTGTTATCTCCTCAACAACAGTGTTCCATATGAATTCGATATTCTCCTTCATAAAAGCTTTCTGCTGGAGTACACTACAAGACCTGAGGTTATCCCTCCTGTGAACCACATATACCTTGCTTGCAATCCCGGAAAGGATCATGGCATCAGTGACCGCTGATTCGCCCCCGCCTACAACGAGAACTTCCTGATCTGCAAAGAAAGAGCCATCGCATGTCGCACAGTAAGAAACACCCTTGCCAAGGAGCTCTCTCTCACCCGGGACGCCCAGTAGTCTTGGATTCGCACCTGTAGCTATGATCACGGCAAGCGCATGAAGTTCCTCCTCATGGGTGACAATGATCTTTTCATTAACTGCTTCCTCCACTTTCCTGACCTCTGCCTTCTTTATAGTTACCCCGTTAGCCAGGGCATGTTCCCTGAAACGGGTCATTAGTTCCCTTCCGGAGGTGGAGATGAAACCCGGATAGTTCTCGATAACCTTTGCCATTGATATCTGCCCGGGGACTGCAGACTGCTCAAGCACCAGTGTTTTCAGCCCGTACCTGGAGGCATATATTGCCGCAGTCAGCCCTGCAGGCCCTGCTCCTATGATAATAAGATCATACATGGTTATAACCGTGTCAGACCACGACATCACTTGCCTTCTCCCTGTCAGGCACCCCTACAAACAGCACTTTATCGTCGATTATAGTAGTAGGTATCGACTTGATCTTGAATTTCTTTGCAAGTTCCTTGCCTTGCGGGGTGTCCAGTTCGACTTCCTCATATTCAAAATCATACTTTTCCTTCAGTTCCCGCCAGAGCTGCTTTGCACCTGGACAGAAATGACACCATTCTGAATGAACAAGGGTTACTTTTACCAATATATACCACTCCTCTTAATTTGTGATTTATTCTATTATCTGAAAAGTATATCTAATTATTGATTCTGCGATCCGGGAGAAGTAAATACACATACACATATGACTTTGTGTAATAAATAATATTATTTTTATATAGCAATGTTTTTATAATTATAGCCCTAAATAGAAATTATCGTACTATATATTGATTCTGGAGATAACTGATGGGATCAGATGATCAGGGCTATTCAAAAATGGATAAGAATGGAAATATCAATTGTTCCAAAAAAGCATCTCATAAAATTCGGAATGATCTTGTAAATGGATCATGTCAAAGCTCATTCAGTACTGGAATGTTTAATGCCAGACATGGATTTGAAAATCAAAAAAAGAAATTCAAGAATTTAAAAGCACCATACAGTAAAATAATCACTGTATTTGTAATAGTCCTGGTCTCATGGGTAATAGGATCCTATGGTGGTCATACTCTTCCATCAATTCATCTAAATGGAAATATAATGGATAATTCACCTGACATAATCCCTGTTAAAGCATCAGGTGAACCAGTATCTTTAATTAATAATGACTCCGCAGTTAATCCTACCTGGGATGAACTGATCTCTTTTTTAAGGGCAGATGATACAGATAGAATACTGTATCAAAATGATAGTTATATATGTTCTGATTTTGCAGAACGGCTTCATAACAATGCTGAAGAGGCAGGTATTCGTGCATCTTTTGTTACCGTGGATTTTTACGATAACGATAGCAGACATGCTTTGAATGCATTTAAAACAAGTGATAAAGGGTTGACATATGTTGACTGTACAGGTTCTGCTGTAGAATTACAGGAACTGGATAGTTTTGATAAAATCGCATATATTGAAAAAGGGAAAAAATACGGCATTATCTCGATATATTATACAAACACTCCCGAATACGGATTTTATAATTCAAGAAAAAACCATTTGCGCCTTTGGGGATTTTACGAAGATATGGGATATGTGAAAGATGTGAATATATACTGGGAATCAGTTTAAGGTAGTAAGGTTCCTGCCATTCACCCTTTCGTGATGCAGTCAAATTTGACATTGACCCTTCTCAGAGGAGGGACTTCCCCCCACAGGCCGATATATTCTCCCTGTACCACTATCGCCCCTTTTATTCCGGGTATATCCCTTACGGCACTAAAGGAGCTTTCGACCGCATCCTTTCCGAGGCCTGTTGCATTTCCCAGGGCAGTTGCCGCGGAGTCCGCCAACGGGACGTCATCAGAAAAGATAACTGCGGCATCAGCCATTCCAAAACTTATGGAAGGACCCACGGTCCCCGAGGATGTGCAGACGCCTGTGATAGTATCTCTTTCAACTATAGTGAAACCAAGATCTTTGACCGGAGAATCTCCTGCATATATACCCATTACAACAGGGCGGTCGTTAATGATGGCAATATCGCCTCCGTTATCAACAATAGCAAAGGAGGCACCTGCTTCGACCATCGCTTCAACCGCAAAGGCAGAGATCGTTCCTGCCACAGCGCTCATAGGACCAATACCCATAATACTTGCTGCCGTCACCATCCTCTTTACGATCTCAGGAGCCTCGCCTCTTATACAATAAGGTTCAAGGCTCATCCTGAAGAAAGGATCAAGGGAGATATATCTCTCAAGCTCCATCCTCTGGCACAGGATCTCCTCTTTAGCCGCTTCGATATGGGCACGTTCGTCCGCCTGAATAGTGACTATGGTCTCTTTTAACCTGTAATGTTCTTTCATGAATCAAAAAAGAGGGGCTTAAGCCAATCTCCTCACTTGTTGTTCAGCAGGGTAAGAGCCCTGTGGGGGCACATTTCGACACATGTGCCGCACTGGATGCATTTTGCCTGGTCGACCATAAGGCTGTAGTCCTCATCCAGAGAGAATACCCTGGTAGGACATACCGATACGCATGCGCTGCATTCGACACATTCCTCCCGGTTCCATTCAATAGGAGCGTCGAGCTTTGTGACACGGGCTCCCCTTGATGTCAGTGCATTATACATCTTTTCATAATGCTCTTCCAGTACATCAGCAACGACTTCCCCATGGGAACGGTCAAAGTGTGCCTGTGAGACGTTCAGGAGGACGCCTGTCTCAAGGATGGACTCTGCAATGATGGGCTTTGTGACAGTTTCGCTGGAAATATTGATCTTTATCTTCATTTCAGTGCCTCCTGGCAAACAACTTGCTGATATCATCACTCGTGACAATTCCCACAACATTGTTCTCACCATTGACCACAGGAAGTGCGGACACTCCATTCACGTCAAGGCGCCGGGCTACAACGGCAACCTGCTCGTCAGCTTTAGCTGTGACAACCTTCCTTGTCATTATGTCCTCCACAAGGTCGAACTTGTCCTGAGAAACCGCTTTTGAGATATCCCAGGCCGTCACGATGCCTACCAGAGAATTGTCTTTGCTGACCACAGGCAGATGGTTGAAAGCCGTTTCCATAATGATCTTTGCTGCCTTGTAGACGCTTGCGTCCTTATCGATGGTCACTACACTGACAGACATGATATCGGACACAAAGGAAACACCTTCGGTCTCTTTCATAGGATGGGAGGTGGTATTCTCAGGCAGCCGCTCAACAGGCATGCTCACAAAGAAATCACCCTTTACTATCCAGTCCTTCAGTTCAGCAGCTATCAGCCGGGCCCTCTTGAAACTTGAGAGGGACGATGTTGCAACATCCCTGCCTTCAAGCTCCACATGGCCGGAACGCAGTTCCTCGTATGTTACCTGGCGCAGTGCCGGACGGTCACGGCTGGGGATAGAGTAGTCAAGGATATTGGTAGTGATATCAGCATCTCTTACGGCAGCAGCCTGCGCGATCCTTTCGTCAAGCACTGGAATGGGAATGCCCATCCCGACATAGAGGGATGTTCCATAGCCGGTGAAATTAGCAGCCCTTATAAATTCAGGGTTCATCTTCTTGAGATCGCCCTGTACCATCAGAGTGCCGAAACTGCCTGCCGAAGAATGCTGGGTTCCCTGTCCGACAACATATCCCTGAGCGCCTCCCAGGAAAATGCGTGTTCCTGTGCCGATAGTGCGATACTCCGGGTCATTGGACAGAGGCGACAGGACGCCTGCACCTGAATAGGTGATATTTCCAAACCTTGGCAGCAGCGAACCCATATATGTGTGGATGGTCTGCTTGGAACTGTTGGTCGCTGCATTGTACTTCTGATAAGCATTGCGGGGATTGATCATTATGGCCTGGTTCATATCCTCAAGAGCAAGGGAAGTATCAAGGACTTTCCGGGGGTAACAGTCGGTTCCGTGTGATATTGCATGCACATTTACAGACTTGCCCCGAAGCAGGTCCTCGATGACATGTGCGCCACCATAGTCCATTCCCAATGATTCGGATAATTGCGTGGCACCCATGTAAGCATCCACAGCGGCTACGCCCGTATATGCTTCAACGTCATTCATCCAGACCTTCTGCATCTTGATAGGAGGCTCAGAGTGACCCAGATTGAACCAGACACCCGAAGAGCACATTGCACCGAAGGTGCCTGTGGTAACCACGTCTACCTCCCGGACCGCTCCTTCGGAACCGAGTTCCCCTACTATATCCACCATTTCCTCGGCTGTGACGACGCTCACACTCCCATCCCTTATTTTAGCGTTGATTTCATGAATTGTTTTTTTGACCATGCGTAATAACCTCGAAATTATGAAAAAATAATAATTTGGTTTACTATAAATTACTTATGGTAATTTCATTGAGATACTTGCTCCTTACAAAATCAGACCACATAACATCATGCAACATGTGCACATAAACGGTGAATAGCAAGTCCTTACATAAGAGAACGGGCATAAAATAAAAAGGAAATAAAAGAAGCCATATACAGTATCATTCTATCCTGACAGGCCTTTGCTTGCCGAACTCCTTTGTGTTCAGGACGACCTCAAGCACCCCGTTCTTGTAAGTTGCTTTTGCACTGTCAGGGTCTACTCCTGTAGGAAGTTCGATATCCTCAGTGTACTTTTGATCCTTGCCGGTTGCTTTAAGCTGCATGGATTTCTCTGTTACGTGCAGTTCGATCTCTTCTTTCTCTATCCCTGGCAGTTCTGCAGTTACATGGACCTTATCGTCGATCTCGCATACATCTATAAGTGGTTTTCTTTCATCCACGCGCACCTGCTGCTTTCCGCACGTGCAGTTCTCATCAGGCGAAGGCACGTTTCCAAACTCATTGATCTCAGGCTCCTCACCCGGGCGCTGCGAGATAGAGAAACCGTAGACAAATGGCTGTTTTGTAAGGTCATCCATGTCCACACCAAACCTTTCCATCATATGCTCGATGATATCTTCAATATCCCTGAACTCCTCATCACCGAGGACATCTTCAAACAAACTTCGCCTTTTTCTTTTATCTGACATTGACAAACACCACTTTGATAAACGGAATGGTCTACAATGGACAATACAACCTAAAAAGGTATGCATTCTTAACTATTTTGCTTTCTCCCAGCAGGTCAAAGCAGCGAATGATAGAATATATAAACCTTTAAACAAGCATATATTATGATGACATTGAGTTCCCGGAACTCTCCCGCAAGTCAAAAAGCACTCTTTCCCCTGTATACCATCACTTTCATAGGGACTCTGGGGTTTGGCATCGTCCTCACTTTTCTGGTATTCCTTGTGACCGATTACGGAGGCAATGCACTGATATATGGTCTGCTAGCATCCACATATCCGGCATTTCAGTTTATCGGGGCTCCGGTGCTTGGACGCTGGTCCGACATTTACGGGAGAAAGAAAGTCCTGCTTTTCAGCCAGTTAGGAACGCTTGCCGCATGGATCATTTTCCTTGCGGCACTATTTATTCCGGTTACTACTCTGATGCAGATAGAATCCGGCCTGCTTGGCTCATTCACATTAACGCTTCCTTTGGTTGTTATCTTCTTTGCAAGGGCACTTGATGGCATCACCGGAGGGAACGTATCTGTTGCCAATGCATATCTGGCAGACCTGACAACCGAGGAGGACAGGAATAAGAACTATGGTCAGATGTCGGTGGCATCTAATCTTGGATATGTCTTTGGCCCCGCGCTTGCAGGCATTCTGGGAACGACTGTTTACGGCGAGATCCTTCCGGTCTCGGCAGCCCTGGTAATCTCAGTTATCGGCACCCTGATCATCATATTCCTTCTCCCTGAAAAGCCTGGCTGCGCCATAGAAGAATATCCTGTTGATAAAAGCATTACAAAGGTACTTGGTCAGGAGCATAAGGAATGCTACACACCGGAAAGTGGTGAAAAACTGGCCTTCAGGAATGTGTTCATGCTTGAGAACGTGCCCTACATGTTAATGCTGTATTTCCTCATATTTCTGGGATTTAACATATATTACACCGCCTTCCCGATATTCGCTGCTGTCGCGCTTGAGTGGAGCCCGGCTGCCCTGGGCATATATTTTTCGGTCATCAGTGCCATGATGGCTTTTGTCCAGGGGCCTGTGCTTGCCAGACTCGCGGCAAGGTATAAGGAGTCGATACTGATCGTTATCGGTGGCTTTATCCTGGGACTGCAGTTCCTGCTGATAATACCCGGTAACTCTTATATGATATATCTTGCAGCGGTATTCTTTGCGTTTGGCAATGGGGTGATGTGGCCATGTATCCTCTCGATCCTCTCCAAATTTGCTGGCAACGTCTACCAGGGGTCCGTGCAGGGTTTTGCTATGAGCGCCGGCAGCCTTGCAAGTATACTGGGACTGCTTGCAGGAGGATTGCTGTACACACAACTGAAAACAAGCACATTTCTTATTGCTGCCATGATAATCTTCTCTGTTGTCGTTTTATCATTCAGGCTCATTGGAATTGAAAAAAGTAGGACCAAAGATACATAGGCTTCCCTCTTGCATCAGCGAATGGTGAAGATTTAAGAGTGAAGAACAGAATAAACAAATAGAGAGGCAAACGGAGGTAATCGTATGATAAGTCTGAAAGAACTGTTCTTTAAGGAAAATGTAGGAGGATCCGACCTTATTGTGAGAGCCCTTTTTGGATCACTTGCAATGTCGGCCCTGGCACTTGGCGTGGCAAAACAAAAGAAATGGAAGCTGATATTAGCAATTATAGGTTTCACAGGGATATTCACTTCCATAACACGGCACTGTACTCCATATGTCCTGCTTGGGATCGATACCTCAAGCCGTAAAAGCACCAAAGAACTGGATTGCAGAGAAAGCCACGGAAAAAACGCAGACGAATACCTGTTGCAGGGAACCGGATCATAAGCTGACAGGTGTATCAGCAAGCGTATGAACCTGTTTACAAACAACCTGCCCGTTCTCATCGTAGAGAGGAAGCAGTACATGAGCTTTCGTGCCAACTCCCTCCCTGCTTTCCAGCCAGATCTCTCCTTTATGGATCTCAACGATATTCTTGGCAAGGTAGAGACCCAGACCATTGCCCCCGTAGTTGCGGGTCATTGAGCCATCTACCTGATAGAACCTCTCAAACACTTTTGGTATCTGGTTCTCAGGTATCCCTATTCCGTTATCCGATATCTCCACATGCATACTGCCACTTTCCTCGTAGGCCCAGATACCTACCCTGCTTCCATAAGGTGAAAACTTGATCGCATTATCCAGAAGGTATATGAAGAGATGTTTTAGAAGTTCAGTATTGCCGTATATGAAATGCAGGCTTTTTTCGTAATTGGTGTTAAGGATCATCCCTTTTTCTTCTATTTTTAAAGAAAGGCTCTTTATGGTGCTTTCCATGACATCGCCCAGGCTGAGCGGAGAAAAAACATGCTGCTTTTTGAACTGGAAGGCATTCATATGCAGAAGGGATTCGATCAACCGGTTCAGGCGCTCGGAATTGGAGACTATTACCTTCATGCCTTGCTTCTGTTTCTCATTGAGATCACCGAGCATACCTTCATACATGATCTCACTGTAACCCTTTATAGAGATCAAGGGGGTCTTTAGCTCATGGGTCACATTGGATACGAACTCGTCCTTCATCTTATCAAGTGACTTCAGTTCTTCGTAGGCTTTTGTGGTATTTTCCAGGAGTTGTATGTTCTCGACCGTTATTCCGGCAAGCTTACCTACACTTTCAAGCACATATGCATCCTCTTCGCTCAACTGCACTTGCTGCCTCATGGAAAACATAAAGAATCCTGTTACTGCTTTCCTTGCCACCATCGGGATAGCAATGATCTTATCCATATCCATTTCAGGGAAGAGATCGGACTCCACTTCAAGTACATGTGTTCTTTTGATCTGTTTAGACAGGCCGTTCATTTCCGTTATATTCACTACAACCGGATGATCAAGAGGAATATTTGCAAGAGCCTTTTTCAGTCTGACAGGAGCCTCTGCGTCCGCAAACAGTACAGCTTTACCAGTATCCTTTTTTATCAGATAGATAAATCCGTAGTTTGCACCAAGATAAGAAAGAAGTTCGTTCAGAACATCGTTCAAAAAATCATTGACATCAAGAGAACTGGCGGATATAGAAGCTGTTGAGTGAAGAATAAGAAGTTCCCTGTCTTTTTTGTCCGCCTTTCTCTCAGCTTTCTGGCATTGGAATGTAAGCTGGGAAAAAGTGAGACCGGAGAGCAGAAAAACAATAACTATGAATGAATGGAGATAAAGCTCCCTTCCGGGAAGATATATAAGCAGCTCAGAAAAAATGGAATTACTGGACAAAATGGCAGTTATCAAAGGGTCAGGGATGATCAATAAGAGACAGAGGAAAGTGATGATACTTATTATGACACTCGTAAGAAATAAACTTTTTCTCATAGACCACCAACAACTGCCCGTAACAAGTAGTTCCTGCAATATGTCTTATATATCCAAGAAACAGCAAATATATAAGACTTCACATATACAACATAGAGGACACCGATATAAATATATTAGCACAGATACAGAGGAATGCTCAAGGAGAAAACAGGCGAACTATATACACGATGCTTAAGTTTTTAAGTAGTTAGACGTATGTAAAGTTGCGCGTCCGGAGGATAAAGCCGGTAAAACTTAAGTATTATACATATTATGAAGACAATTATAAAATGTATTAGTGCAGTCCGATACTAGAGAACTGTACATGATATTATAGAAATCAAACAGTCACATTGATCCATGGAGCAAATAAAATGAGAATATTAGTCAGCGATCCGTTATCTGAACAGGGATTGGCAATACTCGGTCAGCATTTTACAGTGGATGTACTAACCAAACTTTCCGAAGACGAACTCATAAAAAAGATACCTGATTACGATGCACTTGTCATCCGCAGCGGGACACAGGTTACAAGAAAAGTGATAGAAGCTGCCGATAGGATGAAAATAATCGGCAGGGCAGGCGTGGGTGTGGACAATGTTGACGTTGAGGCCGCTACTGAGAAGGGCATTATTGTTACCAATGCACCTGAGGGCAATATGCTGTCCGCCGCAGAGCACACTATTGCAATGATGATGGGACTCGCCAGGAACATACCGCAGGCCAATGCTTCCCTCAAGTCAAAGAAATGGGAGCGCAGCAAGTTCATGGGTGTGGAGGTCAACGGCAAGACCCTCGGGGTCATCGGTCTTGGTCGCATAGGAGCTGAAGTTGCAAAGAGGGCGCAGGGACTTAATATGAACATCCTTGCATATGATCCTTTCATTTCAGAGGAGAAGGCTAACGAACTGGGAGTCAGGCTCATGACAGTACATGAGATAGTAAAGGAAGCAGACTTCATTACAGTACACACTCCGCTCACTAAAGATACAAGGAACATCATCGACAAAAGAGAGTTTGAGATGATGAAGAGCAATGCAAGGATAATCAATTGCGCCCGCGGAGGGATCATAAACGAAGAAGCACTTGCAGAGGCACTCAAATCCGGCAAGGTCGCAGGTGCCGCAATAGATGTGTTCGTGAACGAGCCACCCTTTGAAAGCCCTATGCTCGAATGTGATAACCTTATAGCAACCCCGCATCTGGGTGCATCAACCGAGGAAGCGCAGGTCAATGTCGCAATATCGGTCGCAGAAGAGGTAGTAGCTGTCCTTGGTGGCGGCATCGCCAAGAATGCCATCAATATACCCTCGGTCAAGCCTGAGGTCATGGCAGTGCTTGCACCTTTTATCCAGCTTGCTGAGACTATGAGCAAAGCCTGCGCACAGTTGCTCGGGAAGAACTATGAGAAGATAGAGATCTCATATCAGGGAGACATTGCCGGGAAAGATACAAGGCCTGTTACCGTCGCTGCAGTGAAGGGAATGCTGCAGGTGGCACTTGGATCAGCCGTCAATTATGTGAACGCTAACAGCCTCGCAAAGTCCAGGAAGGTAGGCGTGATCGAGAGCAAATCACAGACAGCTGATGAGTACGCCTCCATAATAAGGATCACTATCACAAAAGGTAATGAGAGCCAGTCTATTACGGGTACTGTCATTGGCAATGCTGGCAAGATAATCGGCATAAACGAGGAACATGTCGATATAGCACCTTCGGGATATATAATTGTGGCAAAGCACATCAACAAACCCAATGTTATAGGACCCTGCTGTATTGTGCTGGGAAAGAATAACATAAACATTTCAGGAATGCAGGTTGGCAGAGTTCCTATAGGCAACGTCACCATAATGGCCCTTAATGTGGATTCAGAGGTTTCTGAGCCCATCCTGCAGGAGATGAGGTCCGTTGAAGGAATACTGGATGCCAAACTTATTAAACTCTGAAGTTGCAAACGAAAGTGACGGAAGACGATCATCCAATGATGAGAAAGCGAATATATCACCGGTTCCCGCATAGGGAAGTGGAATTCGAACAGAAATACCGTTATCATTCGGACTTGCCCTTTTTTACGAGGGTTATGGCGAACATGGATGGCAAGTTCGGCATGTTCGTCACTGAATCCATAACCCAGAGAGGGCACAGGATACAGGCCAAACGGGAGATACGTGTGGATATTGTCACCAATGGCGTCGACTTCGGGCCTCTCAACTATGAGAACGTCGACGAGATCGTTGAGACCATCGAGAAGGAAGGGATCATTGATTTCAGAGTCCAGTTGCACTACAGCTATCTTGACGGAAAGTATAACAGAGTGGCTTTCAGGGGTGACGTATACCTTGTGCGTGCCATCCTTGAAAATGAACTGCTGGTACTTCAGATTAACCATATAGACGGCCAGAAAAGGACCGAGTGCGGCAGGGTTGCGGACACTATTATCGATGAACTAAGACGTGGATCATAATGGAAGACGAATTGAAATTAGTTGTTGCCACTCCTTTTAAGAAAAAAGCGGCAACATCTCTTTCCATAAAGGATTTTGAATTTGCGCTTTCTTTTGACCTCAAATGGATGGCTCCCGCTCTTGCTTCAAAGGCCAGGGACCGGGCGATAAGTACCGGGCTTTTAAGGCTTGAAGGTAACAGGCTGGTACCCACCTTTGATGTTGCGCAGACGGATATGCCTAACGGTTTTAAGCCCTCGGGCAATCTGTTTGCAGAGAGGACAGTCATTGAGGAGATAATCTCCATGATATCCGCCAGAACGGGCAAGAGTGAAAAAGAAGTGATAGCTCTCATAAATAACAAGCAGGAGCAACTGGGGGATCTTGTGGATATTGAGATCGCAGGCCTCATAGTCGCAAAGGACGGAGGATGCGATACCGAAAGTATATACAAGAAAGTATACCTGAAAACTTTCAACGGCCCATAAACACATAAGATTTATGTACTATTAATGTTATTGCAAAGACGAATTTATGTAATGTAGATTCATCATGTTCTTACTTAATTGGCACCTGATGGATGTTCGAACGCATAGTGATGCGTGAGTGAGACATAATCTTGCGGAGGAACATTATGAGCAAGAGTACACGAGCTAAGATTACAAGAAAGACAAACCCAAGGATCCCGCAACTGATCACTGATCTGAAGCAGGGTTCCCGTGATAACGATGTCCTGGTCTGGAGAGACATAGCCAAAAGGCTAGAGGCACCCAGGCAGAACTACGCAGAGGTAAACCTCAGTAAGATAAGCAGGTATGCACAGGACAACGAGACAGTCATCATACCAGGCAAGGTACTTGGCTCCGGCCTTATAGGCAAAGCAGTTAACGTGGCAGCATTAAGCTTCAGCACTACTGCAAAAGACAAGATAACCGGCCTTGGTGGAAAGTGCATGACCATAGAACAGCTCCTTGCAGAGAATCCCAAGGGCTCCCGAGTAAGGATTTTACAGTAGGTGACCAGGATGACAGTAATAGATGCAGAAGGGCTCATTATGGGAAGGCTTGCCAGTGTCGTTGCAAAGAAACTGCTTGACGGCGAGACTATCGACATACTGAATGCGGAAAAGGCAATTATATCCGGCTCTAAGACTACCACCTTGCTTGAATATAAGACTTCGATCACTATGGGTACGAGGGAATTCGGACCTCATTTCCCGAAGAGACCTGAAAGGATACTTAAGAGAACGATCAGGGGAATGCTCCCGCACAAGCGCATGAGAGGAAGGGACGCAATGGGACGCCTGAAGGTATATGTTGGGATACCTGCAGAGTTCAAAGGTGCGGAGATCACCAGGATCGCAGAGGCAGACATGAACCGCCTGAGCTCTAACAAATACCTGACACTTGGCGATGTCAGCAGCAAACTGGGTTCAAAGTTCTGAGGAGATTAAAATGACCACTAATAAAGTTGTAACTTCATCCGGAAAGAAGAAGACAGCGATCGCTCGTGCGACTGTCAAGAAGGGAACCGGCAAAGTACGCATCAACAAGAAGCCACTCGAGATATACGAACCCGAGTTAATAAAGCTGAAGATCGATGAGGCAGTCCTTCTTGCAGGAGATGCAGTATCCACTATTGATATCGACATCACTGTAAACGGAGGCGGCATTATGGGTCAGGCAAGCGCAGTAAGGACAGCGATTGCAAGAGGCATAGTAGACTGGACAAACGATACGGAGATCCGTGACACATACATGGCATACGACCGTAACCTCCTGGTCAACGATTCCAGACAGAAAGAGACCAAGAAGTTCGGCGGACCGGGTGCACGCTCCAGATATCAGAAATCATACAGGTAAGCGCAATGATTCCAGTCCGGTGTTTCACCTGTGGAAAAGTGATCTCAAACTTCTGGGAAGAATACAAAAGGCGCGTTAATGACGGTGAAGAGCCTGCCAAGGTACTTGACGACCTTGGCATTATGCGCTATTGTTGCCGCAGAATGATCCTTTCACATGTGGAACTTGTAGACGTATTGGCCCCATACCAGTAAGGGACCGTAGGGTAGCCTGGTCCATCCTTCGGCGTTCGGGACATGTATCATTCATGCGAATTACGCCGGAACCTGAGTTCAAATCTCAGCGGTCCCATAATCTTTCCGACCCGATCGGAAAGAAATGCTGGCATAGGAAGACGACCACATTCGGAGGGATTCCGAATACACTCAATTCAAGGTAATAATAAACCATAGTAAGGATTGGTTAAAGAATGCTGCTTTAATACCAATAGAAGCAACTATGGTCAAACTATTTTATTGTTATTGGAAGGTAATTTTACATTAGGTGATCTATTGAACACAGAACACTATACTAGATATGAAAAAGCAAGGATCATAGGAGCAAGGTCACTGCAAATATCAATGGGAGCGCCGGTGCTCATAGATGACCCAAGTACAAATTCGTTGTCTCTTGCTAAAAGGGAATTCGAACTGGGAGTTACTCCCATCACTGTAAAAAGGAAAACTTAAATTACAATAATCAAGGTGATTGAATGGATACAACTGAAGATACTAAGTTCACTGAGACTAAAAACGTAGAAGCGACTGAAAACACAGAGGAGCAGAAATCAACATCACTGGTTCCTATAGATGAATATCTTGCCGCCGGAGTACACATCGGTACCCAGCAGAAGACAGCCAACATGATGAAATTCGTGTACCGTGTCAGGACTGATGGGCTGTATGTGCTGGACATCCAGGCAA
This sequence comes from Methanolobus sp. UBA474, assembly GCA_002501695.1. Classification (GTDB taxonomy): domain Archaea; phylum Halobacteriota; class Methanosarcinia; order Methanosarcinales; family Methanosarcinaceae; genus Methanolobus. The sequence continues at coordinate 19,554 of DANZ01000113.1, forward strand.
CTGACGAAAGGATAAAGCTGGCTGCAAACTTTATGTCCAAATACGACCCTGCAAGGATACTGGTAGTGTCCGCCAGGCAATACGGCCAGTATCCTGCAAAGATGTTCGCAAAAGCTATCGGTGCAAGGTCAATGGTTGGAAGGTTCATTCCCGGAACACTTACAAACCCGACAGTCGAGAACTTCTTTGAACCCGATGTTATCATTGTCACTGACCCGACAGGAGACGCACAGGTCATTAAAGAAGCAGTGGACATCAGCATACCGGTAGTTGCGCTTTGTGACACCAACAACATGACATCTGACGTGGACTTTGTCATCCCCACAAACAACAAAGGAAGAAAGGCACTATCCCTCGTTTACTGGCTGCTGGCAAGAGAGATCTCAAAGGCCAATGGTTCAGTTTTCAATTACGAGCTTGAGAGCTTTGAGCCAGGTGTCTGAGAGCCCATATCTGTACGAGCATACTACAAATAGGAAAAACCCGTATAAATCATTGGGTGATCAGTAGTATGAGACAGACAGCTGTTGCGGGTCAGTTCTATCCAAGGAACCCCAGGGATCTGAAGAGAGAACTTAGCAGATGCTTTAAGGACAAAGATATCCAGCCAGGGGAAATAGTAGGCGCGGTGGTGCCCCACGCCGGGTACATCTACTCGGGAGAGGTCGCAGCACATGCATATGCTTCACTTCCGGAAGCAGATACCTATGTGTTCTTTGGCCCAAACCATACAGGTTACGGATCTGCCGTAGCTCTTTCACAGGATACATGGGAAACGCCTCTGGGAGAGGTCGAGGCTGACAGGGAGCTTGGAAAGCTCCTTGCCGGAAGCATTATAGATCATGACGAGACAGCCCATCGATTCGAACATTCCATAGAAGTACAGATACCATTCCTTCAGTACAGGTTTGCAGAAGGCTTTAAGATACTTCCTATATGCATGGGACTTCAGGATGAAGAAACATCCATAGAGGTAGGGCTGGAAGTTGCGCGTGCAGTCAAGGCGTCAGGTAAAAAGGCAGTGTTCATTGCATCCAGCGATTTCACACATTACCAGTCTGCAGAGAGAGCTTCAGACAACGACCATTACCTGATGGATCCTGTACTAAGGATGGATATCCCGGAGTTCTACCGAAGAAGAGAAGAAAGGAATATCACAGCCTGTGGCTTTGGCCCGATAGCGGCTACGATGACTGCATCAAAAGAGCTTGGAGCCGTTAAAGGAAAGCTGCTAAAGTACGCAACCAGCGGCGATGTGACCGGTGAACGGTCACAGGTTGTGGGATATGCTGCAATAGTCTTCGAATGAAGCATAAACAGATGTAAAATATGGTTGATCAAGGAGTTACAGATGATAACATGTTCTGCACCCGGGAAAGTATACCTTTTCGGTGAGCATGCGGTTGTTTACGGACAGAGCGCCATATGCTGTGCAATAGATATCCGCACACGGGTGCAGGTAGAAAGATGTGACTCCGTAATAATTCAGTCGGTGCTTGGCAGGACAGGCATCGATTACAACATCCACCCATACGTTTCAAGAGCAGTTGAAAAGATGCAGGAGCAAGCAGACATCAAAGGAGTGCATGTCAGAGTAGATTCAGAACTACCCGTTGGTTCAGGACTTGGATCATCTGCTGCTGTCACGGTTGCAACTTTACAGGCATTGAGCTATTTGTCTGACAGTGGCCTGAAACTTGAAGAGATCGCAATTATGGGGCATGAGATAGAAAAAGAAGTTCAGGGCAATGCCAGTCCCACGGACACATATGTCAGCACCATGGGAGGCGTTGTCATGATCCCACAGCGCAGGAAACTGCAGGCCCTTGATTGCATTATCGTAATTGGCAACACTGGCAGGTTCTCATCGACAAGGGAACTGGTGGCAAGTGTGGCAAAGCTGAAAAAAGAGTTTCCTGAAGTTATAGACCCCATACTTTCAAACATCGGGAATATGTCGCATATAGCTGAAGAATATGTCAGCAGGAAAGACTATGCGACCATCGGCAAACTAATGAATGTCAACCATGGGCTGCTGGATGCCATTGGTGTCGGGGGAGCTGAACTCTCGGCGCTTGTGTACGCGGCGCGCAACAATGGAGCTATCGCAGCCAAGATAACAGGTGCCGGCGGAGGGGGATGCATGGTTGCGCTTGCTGACGGCCCAAGCACAGGAAAGATAGCAAAAGCCATCACTGATGCCGGCGCTGAGGCCATAATCACAAGGAACACCCATGAAGGTGTTCGGCTGGAGCCACATAAATGACAAGTGACCAGAGTATCACTATATTAAAGATAGGCGGAAGTGTGATCACAGACAAAAGCGTAGATGAAGGCACGGCACGACTGGAAGATATCAAACGCATCGCCCTTGAAATAGCAGTGTCTGCCTCCGGACTTGTGATAGTCCACGGTGCAGGCTCTTTTGGCCATCCCCAGGCAAAACGCTATGGACTGACGGGCAGATTTGACCCCCTCGGTTCCATTATAACCCATATATCGGTCAAAGAACTGAACCATATATTTGTGGATGCCCTCAACGCTGCAGGTGTGAAAGCGATAGGAGTCCATCCTATGAACTGTATCGTTTGTGATAACGGCAGGATTAAGGACATGTTCATGGAACATATCCGTATTATGCTGGAAAGCGGTTTTGTGCCCGTGCTCCATGGTGATGTGGTGATGGATACAGTACTTGGGACCTGTGTCCTCTCGGGTGATCAGATCGTCCCTTACCTTGCATCAAAACTGGGCGCACAGCGCATAGGCATAGGAAGCGCTGAGGATGGAGTGCTTGACGGAAACAATAAGACCATTGAGAGCATCAGTAGCACAAACTTTGATCAGATCAAACAGTTCATCGGCGGTTCTGTGAATACTGACGTGACAGGCGGGATGCTGGGAAAGGTACTTGAGCTCTTAAACCTTAGTGATACATCAAATACAACTTCATATATATTCAATGCAGGTAATGCAGGGAATATCGCAAGTTTCCTCAGCGGAAAGAACATAGGTACTGCTATCTCAAAAGCAGAACATTAAGGATAATTAGAATGAGCACTTCCCAGAGAAAGATCGAACACCTCCGTTTATGTGCGGCAAGCCCGGTAGAATCAAGAAAAATAAAGGCCGGTTTTGAAGATATCATGCTCGTACATCGGGCACTTCCTGAAATGGGAATGGATGACATAAACTTGTCGACGGAGTTGCTTGGGAAAGGCATGAATGCTCCTTTCATGATCGCTTCAATTACGGGAGGACATCCTGATACGATACCCATCAATGCCGCACTGGCATCCGCTGCAGAAGAGACAGGGATTGGTATCGGCGTTGGCAGCCAGAGGGCTGCCATCGAGGACCCTTCTCAGGAAGCTTCTTTCAGGATCGTCAGGGATGAAGCGCCAAATGCTTTTGTATATGGCAACATAGGCGCCGCGCAGATCAAGCAATATGGCGTTGAAGGTGTGGAAAAGCTGATAGAGATGATAGATGCCGATGCAATGGCAATACACCTGAACTTCCTTCAGGAAGCCATACAGCCGGAGGGAGACAGGAACGCATCCGATGCGCTTGAAAGCATCCGCGAGATATGTTCGATGAAAGTCCCCATTATTGTGAAAGAGACCGGATCGGGGATATCACACGAAGATGCCCTGCTCCTGAAGAAGGCAGGCGTTGCGGCCATAGATGTCGGTGGTGTCGGCGGGACCAGCTGGTCAGGCGTGGAAGTGTATAGAGCCAGAGCAAGAAAGGACAGGATCTCAGAAATGATAGGAGAACTGTTCTGGGATTTTGGAATACCCACTGTACCCAGCATTGTCGAATGCAGTGTCTCCCTGCCTGTTATCGCCACCGGCGGCATAAGGACAGGACTGGACATCGCAAAATCGATTGCCATGGGCGCCTCTGCAGCCAGCGCGGCATTACCCTTCGTAGGGCCGGCAATGAAAGGGAAAGAAGAGGTAATTAAAAGCATCGCACTTATGCTTGATGAACTGAAAGTGGCGATGTTCCTTTGCGGTTGCAGGAATGTGAAAAAGCTGCACTCTGCTCCGGCGATAGTGACTGGCTGGACACGCGAATACATAGAACTTCGGGGTTTTGACGCAAAAGAATTTGCAATGCGATCTGAGAACAGTGAGTTCCAGATAGTTTAACTGTCATTTATCATAAGCATTGATACATAGATCGAATTTACTAAAATAGAGGTTAATACATGACTGAAATAGGTATAATAGCAGTTGGCGGATATAACGAGATGGGCCGCAACATGACTGCGATAAGAGTTAACGAGGAAATAGTGATCATAGATATGGGCATTCGCCTGGACAGGGTCCAGATACATGAAGATGTGGACACGGACAGGATGCACTCACTTGAGCTCATAGAGATGGGAGCAATTCCGGACGACACGATAATGAATGAGGTCAATGGTAACGTGCGTGCTATCGTATGCACACATGGCCACCTGGATCACATTGGGGCCATATCCAAACTCGCACACCGTTACACAGCACCGATAATCGCAACCCCATACACTACTGCGCTGATAAAGCACCAGATAGATTCCGAGAGGAAGTTCGGGGTCAAGAACAATATTGTTGCGTTGAAGGCCGGCGAAACCCTGGAAATAACAAAGGACATCACCATCGAGTTCATTAACACCCAGCACAGCATCATTGATACTGTTTTCGTGGTCATACACACTCCAAGCGGTGCTGTTGTGTACGCGTGTGACTTCAAGTTGGACAGGACACCTACTTTAGGCGAGGCGCCTGACTTTGAGAGAATGAAACAGCTTGGAAATGAAGGGGTCATTGCACTCATCACCGAGAGTACCAATGCAGGCAGAAATGGAAAGGCACCTTCCGAACTTATAGCACATATGATGCTCAAGGACGTTCTGCTCGGTACAGAGGAAGCAGATGTGGGTATGATAGTCACTACATTTGCATCCCATATAGCACGCATGAACTCCATTGTCCACTTCGCGGAAGAGATGGGAAGGATACCGGTACTTCTGGGAAGATCCATGGAAAGGTACGTAGGGACTGCCTATCAGCTTGGGTACATAGACCTTCCGGAAAATGTGGAGATATATGGCACGCGTCGCGACATTGATAGTGCGCTCAAGAAGATAATGGAACAAGGCAAGGACAAGTACCTGCCGGTCATGACCGGACATCAGGGCGAGCCCGGAGCAGTTCTTGGCAGGATAGCCAATGGAGACACTCCTTTCAAGATAGAGACCGGAGACAGGATCATCTTCTCAGCAAATGTGATACCGAATCCCATGACACAGGCAAACCGCTATTCCCTTGAGACCAAACTCAAGATGAAAGGGGCAAGGATATATGACAATGTGCATGTTTCGGGACACGCATACAGGGAAGACCACTGGGAGCTGCTCAGGATGCTAAAGCCTGAACACGTTATTCCCGCACACGGGACCATACAGATGCACAGCGAGTACATTCAGATGGCAGAGGATGCCGGCTATTCACTCGGCGATACACTGCACCTGTTGAGAAACGGCGAGGAGCTTTATATCGAAGAAGATTAAGAGTTAATGACAACTAAGGAAAAACAAATTAGGAAAAACAGATGGGATCAACTATGGATTTGATAGGAGAGATCAAAAAGAGGTCTGTGCGCGTTGATAAGGGCATCGAGGACTATCTCCCTCTGTCCAGACCCACAGAGCTCTATAAGGCAGCCCGTTACCTGCCTGATGCCGGCGGGAAAAGGCTCAGACCTGCCATTGTGATATTAACAGCTGAGGCTGTGGGCTCCAGACCTGAGAAGGTTCTCCCTGCTGCTGTTGCCGTGGAGCTCGTGCATAATTTCACACTTGTACATGACGACATAATGGACAGGGATGACATCCGCAGGGGTATGCCTGCCGTCCATGTGAAATGGGGAGAGGCAGGCGCCATCCTCGCAGGCGATACATTGTACTCAAGAGCCTTTGAGATAATGACACGTGCAGAGGGAACTCCGGAAAACCTGTTGAAATGCGTGGATATACTATCCAAGACATGCCGGGACATCTGCGAAGGACAATGGATGGATGTCGAGTTCGAAGGCCGCACAGATGTTACTGAAGAAGAGTATCTCGAAATGATCGAGAAAAAGACAGGTGTGCTCTACGCTGCCTCATGCAAGATAGGGGCGATACTCGGAGGAGCTTCCGGGGAGACTGCAGACACAATGTACGAGTTTGGCAGGCTCATAGGCATTGCTTTCCAGATCTATGACGATGTCATAGATATGATCACTCCTGAAGAGGTACTTGGCAAGGTAAGGGGAAGCGACCTCATGGAAGGCAAGAAGACGCTCATTGCGATCCACGCATTGAGCAATGGCGTGAAACTCGATATATTCGGCAGAGGAGAAGCCAGTACAGAAGAGATCAATGACACTGTGCATCTGCTGGAAGAGTCCGGGTCGATAAACTATGCAAGGGACCTTGCAGTATCATATATCGCAAAAGGGAAGGGACTTCTTGATGTTCTTGAGGACAGCGAGCCAAAGGAGATACTTCTCGCAATTGCAGATTATATGATCCAGAGATCGCATTGAACTCTTTTTAGGAGAGGGGCTCTGCTCTTCTATTTTATATTTATTGTAAAACGTCTTTGCAATGAGCACTCTTGCTGAAGAGAAAACTTTCTGCAAAAAAAACAAAAAGAAATAATACGGGACAAGCCCGTATCTTAAAGGGATCTGCCTTCTTCTTCGAGGACTGCCTGTGCTGCAGCAAGCCTGGCGATAGGCACACGGAATGGCGAGCAGCTTACATAATCGAGTCCTACCCTGTAGCCGAACTTTACGGAACTTGGCTCTCCACCGTGTTCACCGCAAATTCCGATCTTCAGGTCAGGTCTTGTAGAACGGCCTTTTTCAATACCAATCTTCACAAGCTGACCAACACCTTCCTGATCAAGGACAGCGAAGGGGTCATTCTCCAGGATGCCATCGGCGACATAGCACGGAAGGAACTTACCTGCATCATCTCTGCTGAAACCAAAGGTTGTCTGGGTCAGGTCATTGGTACCAAAGGAAAAGAACTCTGCTTCGCGGGCGATCTGATCTGCTGTAAGGGCTGCCCGTGGAAGCTCTATCATAGTACCTACTAGGTAATCCATCTTTACTTTCTTCTCGGCCAGCACGGCTTCAATGACATTGATGACATGCTTCTTTGCCGCTTTCAGCTCGTTCACATGACATACAAGAGGGATCATGATCTCAGGCACGATGTCTACGCCTTCAGTCTTGAGCTGGCAGGCAGCCTCGACGATCGCCTGCACCTGCATTTCGTAGATCTCCGGATAGGTGATACCAAGGCGGCATCCCCTGTGACCGAGCATGGGATTTATCTCGATAAGAGACTCAACGCGCTCCATGATATCCTTTAAGATCAGAAGTTCACCCTCATTGCTTTCGAGTGCCTCGGATTCGAGGAGGCGGAACTTTTCTGCAAGCTCTTCATGCTTTGGCAGGAACTCGTGAAGGGGAGGGTCAAGAAGGCGTATGGTCACAGGATAGCCTTCCATAGCACGGAAGATACCTATGAAGTCCTCCCTCTGCATGGGCAGTAACTTGCTCAGAGCTTCCTTTCTTGTATATTCATCTTCCGCCAGGATCATTTCTCTGACCACAGGTATCCTGTCATCTCCAAAGAACATGTGCTCTGTCCTGCACAGGCCAATTCCCTCTGCACCGAAATCCCTTGCTACAGCCGCATCATGAGGAGTATCGGCATTTGTCCTTACACCCATTTTCCTTACTTCATCAGCCCAGGAAAGCAGGGTCTTGAGCTCTTCGCTGACCCCGGGGGTGACAAGCGCTACCTTGCCAAGGATGACGCTTCCTGTTGCACCGTCGATGGATAGGTAGTCGCCTTCCTTTATGCGAAGATCGTTGATAGTGAATACTTTCTCATGTATGTCAATGCTGATAGCTCCGCAACCGGCAACACATGGCTTGCCCATACCTCTGGCAACCACAGCTGCGTGAGAGGTCATTCCCCCGCGCACTGTAAGTATGCCCTGGGCAGCATCCATGCCGCCTATGTCCTCAGGTGACGTCTCTGCTCTGACAAGGATCACCTTTTTGTTGAGAGCAGCCATCTCCTCCGCATGCTCAGCTGTGAAGACTACCTTCCCTACAGCAGCTCCTGGTGAAGCCGGCAGGCCTGTGGCAATGACCTCATACTTTGCGCTGGGGTCTATCATCGGGTGCAGCAACTGGTCTATCTGTTCCGGTCTGACCCTCATAAGGGCGGTCTTTTTATCAATAAGGCCTTCATTGACCATATCAACAGCAATATTGAGAGCTGCAGCAGCAGTACGCTTACCATTTCGGGTCTGAAGCATATAGAGCTTACCTTCCTGGATGGTGAACTCGATATCCTGCATATCCTTGAAGTGTTTCTCGAGTTTCTCGCATATGTCCACAAGTTGTGCATAGGATTGCGGCATCTTATGCGCAAGGGTTGTGATCGTCAGGGGAGTCCTGATACCCGCTACGACATCTTCTCCCTGTGCATTCATAAGATATTCGCCAAAGAACTCTTTCTTGCCTGTTGCGGGGTCTCTTGTGAAAGCAACACCTGTACCTGATGTCTCACCCATGTTACCGTAGACCATGGTCTGCACATTGACAGCGGTACCCCAGTCCATGGGGATATTGTTGAGTTTCCTGTATCTGATAGCACGCTGGTTGTTCCATGAGTTGAAAACTGCCTCAATAGCCATCTGGAGTTGTTTACGCGGATCCTGAGGGAATTCAGAGCCGGTCTTCTTCCTGATGATCTCCTTGAATGTTTCAGCCAGTTGTTTAAGGGCATTGGCATTAAGCTGCGTGTCCTGCTTGACACCAAGCTCGTTCTTCTTGGCCTCTATTGCCGATTCGAAATACTCGTGCTTGATGTCCAGCACCACATCCCCGAACATCATCAGGAACCTGCGGTAGCTGTCGTAGGCAAATCTTTCATTGCCGGTCTTTCTTGCAAGACCTACAACAGACTCATCGTTAAGGCCCAGGTTCAGTACAGTATCCATCATACCAGGCATGGAAACACGTGCACCGGACCTGACAGAGAGTAACAGAGGATCATTTATATCTCCGAAATACTTACCGTTCACCTGTTCAAGCTTCTCGATAGCAGCGTCTATCTGGCCAAGAATACCATCAGGATATGAACCCTTTTCAAGGTAGAGCACACAAACCTCAGTTGTGATGGTAAACCCGGGCGGAACCGGTATACCCAGATTGGCCATCTCTGCAAGATTAGCACCTTTGCCACCAAGCAGATCTTTCATGCTGTTTTTGCCTTCAGTTTCTTCTTTCCCGAAAAAATATACGAATTTTCTATCTGCCACCAGGTTTCCTCCACGCATAAAATATATGATGGATAGTTTAAGTATGAAGTCATTATAATAGGGCTATAAAGCCATAATAAAGTCGTCCCAAGATAGACCTGTTATAACTTTAAGGTTGTGGTCTGTAGACTGATAACATGCCCACCGATAAACATTAACTGTAAAAATATCTGCAATTTATTCTCCCTATTAACGATATCTTTTTGTATAGAGAAATGGCAGTATAAAAAATCCTGCGTAAACTATATATAATATAAGCGCAAGAGTAGTTTAAAATAAAAAAGGTAGAACCTGTATAAGATATGAAACGACTGGGTAAAGTACTGCATCTTTCAAAACAGGATGAGTTGATCATTCGAGGGGACGCAAATAAGTTTTCCGGATCTCTAAGGGAAATGCCTAGAATACATTCTTTTGTTCTTGATAAATCAATTAAGAGAATAGGGAAGGTTGCCGGCATTTTCGGACCTGTTGACTGTCCATACTATATTGTGAAACCGAACAAGGGAACTCCCGATTCTGATCTGCAAAAACTGATTAGCGAACGAGTATACGTTCAGTGAATACATAGGCCTTTTAAATTGTTGTTGTGAGCTGTGGTTGACTGAGAGAAGACTAAAGAAATATATTTTCTATTAATAGATATGAAGGTGATTGAAAATGGTCGAAGTTGAAAGGGTACGGTATTCCGATACTTCCGAAAGGGAGAAGATACGTGCAATGATCAAGGCACGCAAGGAAAAAGAGAAAGACATGGACGTGGAGAAAGCCAAGGTCCAGTGTCCGGAGTGTGGCAGCCGCAGCCTGGTACAGGATTATGAGAGAGCCGAACTGGTATGTTCTGACTGCGGACTTGTCGTAGACGCCGAATTCGTAGATGAAGGACCCGAATGGCGCGCATTTGACCATGATCAGAGAATGAAACGCTCACGTGTAGGTGCGCCGATGACCTACACCATCCATGACAAGGGCCTGTCAACAATGATAGACTGGAGGAACCGTGATTCTTACGGGAAATCCATTTCTTCAAAGAACAGGGCGCAGCTGTACAGGCTGAGAAAATGGCAGCGCAGGATACGTGTCAGTAACGCTACCGAAAGGAACCTTGCGTTCGCACTGTCAGAACTTGACCGTATGGCTTCCGCACT
>DANZ01000089.1 GCA_002501695.1 Methanolobus sp. UBA474
TACTGTATCCTGAAGCCTTCAAATACCTTGATAGTTCCGTCATCCATGCGAACAGGGAGCGTGACACGCAGTTCACGCATCGGGTGCCTGAGCATTTCATGTACACTGTCATCCAGTCCAAGAATAGTAGCACATTTTGCTAACTGCATTCTTGAATTTTCAAATGGGTTTTCTAAGGACATTGGTTTTTACCTCTTTACGTGCGATATATATGTTGAAATAAGGTGGTTAGAAACCTACTTCTAAGTATAAGATGCTTTCTATTCATTCACCCAATGACGTGAGAAAGAAAGACTGCAATGGATAGCGGTTTAAAGAATAGGAGACAGTGAAAGGCCTTGTGAGCTCTAGGGAAAAACAGTATATTATTTATACATGATGATTTGCGAAAATAGGAAGAGGAACTTAAGCCGATCAGTCTTCTTCTTCCAGCGCCTGAACAATATCATTAACAGTAAGTTCCCCTCTTGCAACACGCAATACTGTAGGATATATATAGGAACAATCATCGATCTTGCTCCACCGTTCTTCGCCTACCAGGTTCACAACATCAACCATTACTTTTCCACATTTCGGACAATACCGGTTCTCGCTTTCGACTCCGCATACGACACATTTCATAGGACGACCTCCCAGGAATTGACAGATTACCAATTTTAAAATGTGTGACAATACTATATAACGATGACCTGCTCTAGATACTGCGTGTGGTAAGGCTGGCCGGTTGCACTCAATATACTCCTTCAGCGTCATATTAATATTAGGACAATCATTATTGAGCAACATAACTAACTTACATTACCGAGGTAAAGCGTGCCTGATGAACTCTTTGATCTGAAAGTGGGATACGTATCTTTTAGGAATCCCATTGCTCTTGCCCCGATGGGCGGTATGACTGACAGCGAATTCGCAAACCAATATGCAGCAGATGCAGGACTTGTAATACTCGGCGGATACAACCTTGATGCCAGGACACGGGAAGCTGCTTCACAGATGGCAGCCCGGGGCAGAGAGGAGTTTATCTCAGAGGATCCGCTCGGGCTCATTGAGAACGAGGTCGGGTCGATCAAAACCGGTAGCGCTGTTGCGGTCAATGTCCGGAGCACTACCATTGAACCTCTGCTGGAAGCTGCAGCCATTATCAGGGATAAGGGTGCTATTCTGGAACTGGATGCCCACTGCAGGCAGAAGGAAATAACAGATATAGGTGCAGGCCAGGCACTGCTTAAGGATGTTCCCGGACTGTGCGAGTGGATCCGGATGATCAAAGGTACGGGTGTCGTGCTCTCGGTGAAGATACGGGGGAATGTTGTCGGGGACACGGCACTTGCAAGGTCCATAGAGAATGCAGGAGCAGACATCCTGCATGTCGACGCAATGAAACAAGGTGCAGGAGCAGACCTCAAACTGATAAAAGAGATACGCGACTCCACACGTATGTTCCTTATATGCAACAACTCGGTCACCAATATCGATAATGCTAAGGAGATGTTTGCCAGGGGTGCGGATATGGTCTCTGTCGCACGCGCAGTGCTGGACGAACCTGAACTCATCAGCAACCTTGTCAGGGATATATCATCCATCCAGAGAGATATGGGATGGTACAATGCACCCAAGCATGTGTGCAGAGGAGAGGGTGACCTGCGCGGGCTCGCATTCTGCTGCCTGCCTGTCAAGTCATGTCCGGTACACAGTAATATCAAGAAACTGGGATTGACCCCGCAGCAGTTTGCCGATATAAAAATGGACTTTGCAAAGGGAACAATGCTTGAGTATGGGGATAGCACCTGTTTTGGAAGCCTTGTATGGTGCTGCAAGATATCCAAACCCTGTTTCCTCAGGGATGGCGTGCTTGAAACCCTGGGTCTCTCGGATGCGGAATACATGCGCCTTAAAAAAGGACTTGGGGATTACATCCTTGAACAGGCCGGCAAGTCTGCAAGCGGTCCTAAAAATGGGTGAGACACCCGTCTTTACTGCCGACAGGGGCAACTACGAGCTTGCACCATATATTGCGCGCTGCGCCCAGCTTGCAATGTGCCTGGAAGTCTCAGCATCTCCAAAACCCGGCAATATCGACAGACACGATGATTACGAGGATACCCGCTATGAACATTTCCTCGCGTCCGCTGTCAGCATATATCCGACTATAGAAGAAGCATCCAAAAACACCTCCGGAGTGGGCGGATACATAAAAAGCGCCGTCGGAGAGAGCGTAAAATGGCAGAAAGGGGGTAACACCCACTTCGGTGCGATCATCCTGCTTGTGCCGCTCGCCATGGCAGCAGGAAGGATACTTGCAGAGAAAGGGACTTTCACTATCCCCGAACTGGCTGAATGCGCACACGACATCGTGAAGGATACAAGCACTGTAGATGCTGTTGAATTCTACAGTTGTTTTGATGCTGCTGGCGTGCGTGTCAATCCGGTGGAAGAGTTCGATCTGCAAAATGACAATGCCATAGCAGACCTCCGGGAAAAAGATATCAGCCTGTATGACCTGATGGAGATAGCCCATGGATATGATATGATCGCAAATGAATGGACTACCGGGTTCACAAGGTGTACCGAGTGCGCAGAGACGATCATAAAAGGCATGAAAGGCAGACTGCATCCCGGGCCTGGCACTGACATCAACGATGTCGTCGTGTATACATTCCTGAATCTGCTATCCCGCAGCGAAGACACGTTCATTGCTACCAAGTTCGACATTGAGACAGCCCGTTACGTATCAGGCCTTGCCGGATCCATAATGCAAAAGATGGAAGATATACACGGGACACATAAAATATATAATAATGAACGTGAATTTAATATCATAAGACCATTGATAATGGAAATGGACAGAGAACTCCTGCAAAGAAAGATCAATCCTGGATCTACTGCAGATATAGTCATCGCAGGCTTATTCATCGCACTGCTTGGAGGAATCAGATACTAATGCTGGAAAAAGATTTCGATCCGGAGAATTTTGGGATATATGACGGGATATGTGAGACCATCGTCACGACTTGCAAGGGATGGACTCCAAATGCAGCACCTATGGGCATAATCCGCAGGAAGGATAAGCTTTACTTGCGGCTTTTCAAGGGATCTGCCACTTATGAGAATGTGCTGGCGGAAAAATCCCTTGTTGCAAACATCACTCATGATCCCATGCTTTTTGCACTTTCCACATTCACCAATCTGGATGATTCCGCTTTTGAACAAACGGTATATGAGAACAATACTATTTACCCTTTAAAAGAAGCGGAGAGCTGGGTAGCCTTTGAGTGCATAAACACAAAGATCACATCCGAAGCCCTGGTAGCAGAGCTTGTACCGGTCCATGCGCACATGAACGAGTGCAGGATAAAAGCCCCGAACAGAGGGTTCTACGCAGTTATAGAAGCCTGCATCCATGCAACCAGATATCAGCTCACCGGCGAAGAAAAATATCTTAAGCTGATCAAAGCGTACGGGGAGATCGTGGAAAAATGTGGCGGAGACGCTGAGAAAGATGCCTTTAAGAAAGTATATGAGTTCCTGTGAGGACTTCGGTCCGCCCCTTTAAGCAGTTTTAGACTTTGACAGCTTCGACAATCGGGTCCTCAACTTTTTAATATGGCCTGCGAACATTTGTTTCACAACGAATGAAGAAGGGGTTTTACAGCCTCCGGGACGTGTCTTTCCCTTGCGGATGGCATCCAGAACGGCTTGCACGCTTCTCTCTGAAACGTCGATCTCAGCATATGACCTGCCTACCATCACAGCCTCGTGTGCATCACTGCCACCAACCTGCGCAATGCCCAATTCTTCTGCGGCTTTCCGGGCCTTATTGTTGGGGCCATCCGTCAGGCACCGGGAATTGAGGACTTCCACTGCATCGATATCAAGCCCCTCCAGATAACCTATCCCGTGGGAGGTCATCTTGAAGGGATGGGGTATTACCACAACAGCTCCCTGCGCCCGTGCTCTTTTGATCGTCTCCTCCGGACTCAGGCCGGCTTCGATCTTTTCTTTAACGCCGAGGACCAGTATGTGACCCTTTGAAGAACTGACCTCCACCCCGGGGATGACTATCTGCACGGAGCCGGTTTCCTGCGCTCTTTTAGCGCATGCCATACCGCCCTCAACTGAGTCATGGTCACAGATCGCAAAGCCATCAAGCCTATTCTGTGAGGCGTGCTTCAGGATGTCATCAAAGCTTGCGTTACTATCCTTGGAAAAAAGAGAATGCACATGAAGATCGAATCGCATGTTAGCATGTAAGGGCCAGGAAGTTATAAGGATTTTTATAGCAATGTAATTCCAGTATAAAAACAGTAAAAAATCTTAAGCGAACGGGAGTGTAAAACATTTGGTTGGTTGGTTGGGTGGTTGGATAGGATTGGTGGTACATTTAAGAAGGTACCCGTTCGCATGAGTACAAACAACATTATCACATATAAATCTTACGTATTGAATAATGGAGAATGTTATGAAGATGAGGCGCGTTCCTTCGCAAACGAGCGTGCTTTATTTATCACAGCATCACGGGCTTCAAGGTCGATGTCTATCGAATCTCCGTAAGAGATATTATGGACCACACCTTCTTCATATAACCAGGAAACCATGGACATCCCTTCCTCAGACAGAGGGAGGGAAATGTGAACCCTATCCCATTTGGGAAGATGGCTGCGCAGCTCTGCTTTCAGAATGTCCAGGCAAAAACCTTTTTTTGCAGAAACGGCAACCGGATTTGGTGCAAGATACCCGAGTGCGAGCATACGCTCATTCAGCTCTTCCTGTCCAAGCAGTTCAGCTTTATTGAAAACTGTAATGATCTCCACTTCCTGCAGCTGTTCCCACATTGTTTCATGAGATGTAATGAGCTTTCTGCGTATAGTTTCAAGGGGCTCACTCGAATCCACCACCAGCAGGACTACGTCCGCAAGAAATATCTCGTTGAGCGTTGAGCGGAAAGCGTCTACCATCCAATGGGGCAGGTCTTCGATGAAACCTACTGTATCGGTCAGCAGCACGGTCCTGCCTTCCACATCAAGGGACCTTGTGATAGGTACCAGGGTAGTGAACAGCATATCCTGCACCTTGACATCTTCCTTTACAAGAGAGTTGAAGAGCGTGCTTTTTCCTGCATTTGTGTAACCTGCCAGAGCTACAAGTGAGAAGCCCCGTGAATGCCTCGATCTGCGCAATATGTCCCCATCCCTCTCCATGCCTTCAAGTTCGTCCTTGATGCGATCGATCCTGTTCTTTACATCCTGGGCATAGGAGTTCTCATAGCCGCCCAGGCCCATGAATCCCGGCCTTTCTTCTTTCTTGAGGATAGATATAATGGCCCTTGCCCGGGGAAGTTCGTACTCGAGTTTCGCAAGCTCGACCTGCAGCTTGGAACGGTGGGTCGTAGCGCGGGTGGCAAATATCTCAAGGATCAGCTGGAATTTGTCGATAACCTCGCGGCGGCAGATCTCAGATATATTATATATCTGCATGGTGCTCAGAGGATTATGGAAGATGACCTTGTCCACATTCAAAGCCTGTACTGCCTGAGCCAGCTCCTCTACTTTTCCCCTGCCTACCTGATATCGGCTGTCAGGATGCCTTGTCTGAACTAACTCAAGAACCACAGTGTAACCCGCTGAGTGGGCAAGTTCCCTTAACTCAAGCAGCTGGAGCTCATTCTTGTGCTCGTCACTACGAGGATCATTCCTCTTTACCAGGATAGCGCGTTTCATAACAATAGAGTATCTGCTCTTAAAGGTATTAAAAGTATTAAATTTCCAGTTCTTTGAGAAGCAGTCTCCTGGCACTAATGGAGATATGGTGTGCAAGTTGCATGCAGAGCCTCTCGCTCAGAGACTCCTCGTATTTGAAATTACCAGAGAACATGCTGTCAATGAGCCATTGGGGTTTATTGTACATATCACCCGGTTCTGTAATTATCGTACCGCCAAAACGGATCTCTGCGACTGTTTCTTCCATGATGCTTACCACGGCGGAGACATCCGGTGCGGACTCGCTCCTGAAAGAGCGGATACTTACCTGGTTTATCTTCTCCAGGTGGTCGGCAGTAACTGACGCAGCAACTGCTGCGCAGACCATCAGATAGTATCCGTCGACCCTATGCCGGCCGGAGATATCCACTGCTATTATATCAAACATCTTTTGAAGGTAGAGGCACTATAATATATAAGCATATACAGTCCGCAGTGTCTCAAAAAGACGGATGGATCTGAGGACATATTAATTTGATATAGTCTATTTATCGCATCCTAAAGGACATATGAACATTGCACACCGCCATATCACATTTTAATCCTGCCGATGTCGATATATGAGATGATACCCCTGTCCTCTACTGCATAAAGCATCCTTTTCCTGACGCTGTTGGCAAGCCTTACTGCCCTGGACATCACAGGCAGTATGAACACATGGTCCCACGGAATAGCATGCATGAGGTATTCCGAATGAGGCATCTTCTCTGTGAGACTGACCTGCGAGTACACCCTGAAATGGGTGCCGAACTTGAACCCTGTCTTTGGCACAAGCCCGTTGTCCCTGAGATCTGCATATGCCCTGTACTTACGCAGGAAATCAGGCTCAATGGAAGAAGCCACCCCTGAGAAGCCATTTATGTCAAGAGGCCTTCCGGTCTCGCTGTTCTCTATGCTGATGCAGCCGCGCTCCATGAGGTAAGCAGACTCCACAAGGGACAGCTGGAGACGTTCGTCATCAAGGGGCTTGCCGTAAAAGCCGGTCTGATGCAGGTGCTGTGATGAGGATGCATCCCATACGATGACACGGTCCTCGAGCAAAGTGGACCTGACAGGCCCATGCAAAACGGAAATTCCCGGCATCCCGCCCTTTACATTCACCTTTTTGACCTCATAGTAAGTAAGGTCGCTTTCCTCATCGACTATCGCCAGCACCATCTGCTTGTGTACATTGTCAGCGGCTGTGAGGGATGTGAGCAGGTCAGCAAGCGGCATGGGTATGCGCTCGGACCTGACATAGACAAAACTCTTTGCAGGGGTCTTTCCTGGATGACCTCCTCTTGGATATACCCGGAAATCCGTCACGCTGGGCTGCACATAGAAACCTCTTTCCTTGAGGTCCTTGTAAACTATATATTTCAATTCAAAATACTGCTGCATCTTTGATGCTTCGGTGAAGAATTCCTCAAAATCCAGGACCCTGTCCTGAGACTCTATGTCAAGCTTTTTCTTGTAAAGCAGATACGCAGCCTCAACAAGCGTCAGCTCAAGGGTATCACCTTTTGGGCGTCCGTAATAACCGGTGTTGTAAAGCTCATTTATTGCCTGTTTGCCTGCAAGGACACGGTCCTTTACGAGTTTCCCTATCAAAAAAGTCACCTGCCAGATTAGAAAATAGCTACAGGGTCCAGATATAGGACAAGCTATTTAACCGTGATGGACTACCGGAAAAGAATGCTGAATATATCATCACTATGACAGGGGTAAAGCAATTAACCTTGTAGAAAGTATTTGATATTTGAAAGCAATGTATACAGTTAAGGAGATGAAAGAATGGAAGATCCGCTTCAGGTTATAATGAACAGCGACCCTGAGTTTTCCGTGCTGATCGGAAAGACACGCCAGAACGCACTTTCTCAGGGTGCCATCCCCCTTAAGTATAAATTCCTCATTGCCATGGCCCTGGATGCGGCCGAAGGTGCGGCCGACGGGGTAAGGGTGCTTGCAATGCAGGCAATGGAGGAAGGAGCCACGAGAGAGGAAATAATGGAAGCCGTACGCATAGCACAGTATATCTCGGGAATCGGGAGCGTCTACACTGCAGCAAGGGGACTGAAAGATGTATTATGAATAAGTCCTCTGTGATCTCAAACTTTTAATATTAAATGTAATTATTGTATAATGTTTAAATATTGAAAAGCAATAATTTCAATTGCTTAAAAAATAAGGTATTTCAAAAGGCAGCACACAACCCCGATAAATGTATCAGGGTTGTAAACCTTTTTTAGAACCATTGGGACATACTATTCCGATATATTTGACCAAGTGAGTGTCGTTTTTAAAAGGAGTGAGGCCGGATAAGACAATGAGAGTGACAATAACCCCCGGCCTGCTCATATTCCTGGTTGTTTAAAGCTGAATTGGAACGTGGGAAGCATTTTGACGAGATGGAGGGGAATGTACATGTCCACGTTCCTTTTGCAAGCAAACCATTTTTCATTCAGCTGTTTATGGTGATGGCTATCGTACCACCGAATGGCACCATCCAGCCGATTGTACTCAGCTCATTGAGTAGAACCCCTAACATTATCTTAATATATAAATATATCTATAGCTGAACATATAATGCTCATAATGATGATGAGGTCATGATGCATAAGCAGCGTCAGCTTGTACTATAAAAGTTCCTTCACGGATTGAGCAGCCATATATAATAGTTCAGCAAGGCTGCAAAAGATACCCATACAAGGTACGGCATCAGCAGCAGTCCGGCTAGCTTCGATATTCGGAAGAAAAGCCAGATCGTCCCTACAATGGCAAGCCATAGGAATACGATCCCGATCATTCCCAGCAGAGGCGAGCGCAGGCCGAAGAACAGCACGGACCAGAGGAAGTTGAGAAAGAGCTGAAGCCCGAACACGCCCATTGCCAGCCGGACATCGCGGCGATCCCGGCCGTTCCTCCATACGATATATAAAGACAGACCCATGAGCAGGTAAAGGAAAGTCCATACCACGGAGAACGTCCAATCCGGAGGCACGAAGGAAGGCTTTTCGAGGGTTGTGTACCATGCAGGGATTGCAGAGCTTGTGAATAAAGCTCCAAGTAACCCTGTAAGCTGACATATGATGACCGATGCGATCAGTTTCCTCCAGTCAATATTCCCAAATCCCAAGTGCGATCCTTCCGGATACAATTCTGATCGTCTTCTATATATCATTCCCGCTAAAGTTTTAGCAGATAAGCGCCAATTATCTTCCGGGGAGATATATGGCTGATATGTCAATTCTGGCAGCAGATATCCAGTCCGGAGGATTCCTGGCACTTATAATCATCCTTGCACTATGGGAACTTATATGGAAAGGCATTGCCCTGTGGAAAGCTGCAAGGAACGAGCAGAAATACTGGTTCATAGCCATACTGATAATAAACAGTGCAGGGATACTGCCGATCCTGTACATATTCGTGTTCCAGAAAGGTAAGAAGGGAATATGAATTTCCGAATCTCTTGTAGCCTTAACTTGTCCTATCCTGATGTGTAGCTTTACGACTGCGAGATAACACTAGCTGAAAAAGATCAAGATCATCTACTACTTACGTAACTTCACATCCCTGACAAATTCAACAAAACTGCCCGCGAACTCCCTGTACGAACTCGCCACCAGATGAGCGTAGCAACCCAGAGTATTGTTCACGGTCAGCCCGTCCCAGCCGTCAATGATGCCGGTGCCGCGGGAGAGTTTGATAGCGAATTGCGCATCCTTTGGGATCCCGGTGACCTCTGAGTGGTGGAACTCATGGCCGCGGAAGGAGTTGCCTGTCCTGCCGATGACAGTATCCATTGCAAGGGAGCCGATATTGTAGCTGACCACGCGCTTGTGGCCCATGAGGGTGTGGCCGGGGAGCGCGCCCACCATCTCGTGGGTGGATTCGGGCATTTCGGCCATGTGATAGGTGCCTTTGCCCCTGACGCCGGTGGTCAGTTTTTCCGTGAGGTACATCAAGCCGCCACATTCTGCATATATGGGCAATCCTGAGCGTGAGGCGGCCAGTATGTCCTTACGCATGGAAATGTTATCCTCAAGTTCGGCTGCGAAAAGTTCAGGATAGCCGCCGCCGATGTAAAGGCCATCGACATCCGGGAGTTTGCGGTCGTGTATGGGACTGAAGTACCGCAGGTCTGCGCCCGCAAGCTGTAACAGCTCCAGGTTGTCATGGTAATAGAAGTTGAAGGCCTCGTCAAGGGCTATGCCGATGACAGGGCGCTCACCATCGGATCCTTTGGTCAGGAAAACCGTATTTAC
Source organism: Methanolobus sp. UBA474 (assembly GCA_002501695.1). Taxonomy (GTDB): domain Archaea; phylum Halobacteriota; class Methanosarcinia; order Methanosarcinales; family Methanosarcinaceae; genus Methanolobus. The sequence goes on from DANZ01000089.1 coordinate 10,001, forward strand.
GGGTTTCTCCAGCGGCGGGGCCCTGTGCGCAATCTCCAGCAGGCGGTCAATGTCCACGCCTTCCTTTATCTTGTCCCTGATGAATGTGATCCGCTCGTCAAAGTTTTCAGCCCTGCGCCGCTCCTCGATGGCCGGGACCAGGCCCAGATGCCTCATGGAGATCTTCATGGAACCGTTGCGGTGGATAACCCCGATGACGGGAATGCCCGTGTAGAACTCTATAGCTTCTTTTGCCTTTTTGGCATGTCTCGGGCCGCCGATATTATTCAGGATGACACCGGCAATATGCACGTCCTTGTCGAAATCCTTAAAACCGTTCACAAGGGCTGCTGCAGAACGGGTAATGCTCCTTGCATTGATGATCAGGATCACCGAGCACTTGAGGATCTTGGCTATCTGTGCCGTGCTGCCGACATCCGTGAAACTGTCAAAGCCCTCGAAAAGACCGCGCACGCCTTCTATTACAGCGAGGTCAGCCTCTCCGTCGACCTCGCAGCCATGAATGAAAACATCCCTGACGCTCTCTTCCTCCATCAGGAAGCCATCCACATTCCGGGCTCTGCGGCCTGTTATCTCGGAATAGTAGCTGGGGTCTATGTAATCAAGCCCCACTTTATAGGGCTGGACACTGTAGCCAGCCTCTGTGAGGGCTGCAAGCAGGCCAATGGTTATTGTGGTCTTGCCCGAGGATGAACTGCCTGCAGACAGGAGTATCCTGGGTATTTCCTTAATTGCCGGCGCTGAAAGCTTGCCCGCTTGCGGGGAGTCTTTATTGGGAGATGTTGGCTGCATGGAGAATATCCTGTATTCGCGGTATTCTGGCGATATTAAATGACCGTTATTTTGTAAGCTCCCTGAGCCTTTCGTCTTCAAGGGATCCTGGAAGTACAGACTGGTCATTGAACATGATCGCCTTCGCAAGCTTCCTGTACACCTGTGCGATGTCTGACCTGGGGGCTTTCTCAAGTACGGAAAAACCGTCCCTCTCACAGTCCTGGACTATCTGCTCCTTAGGAATGAAAGCGATAAGCCTGCTGCCTATCTCCTCAGAGAACCTGCGCACGATCTCTTCCTCTCGGGTAACGCTCCTGGAATTGCAGATAATGCCGGACAGGGGCGTGTCTATCTTGGCAAGGCCCTTGCAGATATTGTTGGCAGCATAGAGGGGCATATATTCCCCGGATGTCAGTATGTAGGCCTCGGTTACAAGCCCCTTGCGTATGGGCGCCACAAAGCCACCGCACACGATATCCCCGGGGACGTCATATATTATTAGGTCCATGTCTTTCATGGACGGGCACACCTTCTGCAGCTTCTGGATGGCGACAATGATACCCCTGCCCGCACAGCCAATGCCCGGCTCAGGTCCGCCGACCTCGACACATTTCACTCCTCCGTATCCCTCAAAGACTATATCCTTTTCATTCACATCGAGATGCTGCTTCAGGAGATCAAGGATCGTAGGTATCCGCCTGCCTCCCAGCAGGGTAATGGATGAGTCGCTCTTTGGATCGCATCCGATTATCATTACCTTGTAGCCTTCATCGGCACATGCAGCAGCAACATTGGAAGCTGTGCTGGATTTACCAATACCGCCTTTTCCATAGATGGCTATCCTTTTCTGGTCCTTCACTTAGATCACCTGGATAATTGACGACAACAATTTAACAATAATATCACCTGCCGAGCATATCCTTTGCAACTTCACGCAGGGTCGCGCCGAACTCGGACTCGACTATATGGTTGACACCGAGGGTCTTTGGATGGAGGTCTATTTCCACAATGACATGATGATGACCCATCTCTTTCAGAGGAAGGACCTGCCTGGGGCCATTGGTAACGGAGATTATCTCCATACCTTCAAGAGCTTCCATAGGGATAGCGTGGGGTACGCCGGTGATGATGGCAAAATCATAATCGCTGTACTTCTGCTTTATGAGCTCGCTCACCCTCGCTCCTGTGACCGGGTATTCATCCATCCCGCCGATGATTTCGTGGACAGTTATGCCCCTTTCCCGCAGGTCGGCTGTTATACACTTCGCATGATGGCGCACCCTTGGAAGCCCCAGGGAATCATCGATGTTGGCCATATTGACCACATGGTCTTTCCTTCCCAGAGCCAGAGCCACTTCATTCACAGCTGCGCTTATGTCTGCAAACATATAGCCGGTCTCCTTCTTGGCATTCATGATGGTTATGCCTTTCCTGCCCTCCTGCAGCAGCCGGACGACCCTCTCGGCAACCTTGTACTTGACATCGCCCCTTGAAGGCTCAAGATACTGCCTGCTGGCGGCACCATGGCGCTTTTCCACCAGGGTGGCCTCCCGAAGAAGCACTTTCTGCCTCTCCAGCTCTTCCCTGTCTATAACGCCCAGTTCACACGCGGATTCCAGAGTGAGAAGTACACCCTTTGTGTTATCCGGATAGCCCGCATGCACTTCCACCTCGAGGACAGGAACGTCCAGGTTGGCATCCAGCACAGGCTCGTGAAGCTCCTCGCCAATGATCATGCTGGCGCATGTCCCAACCACACCTATGAGTTTGGGTTTGAACATTTCGTTGACCTTCTCCAGCAGAGAGGAAAGCTCCTGACGACCTCCGAAAACAAAGCCGTTCTCGTCAAGGGCTGTGGTCACAACACGGATCCCGTCCTCTTCCAACAGCCTTGCGTGCTTGAAAGAACATCCCGGGGGACCGTGGAGTATAGCAACATCTACATTCAGATCACGTAATGTGTATAACGCCGCCACGATAGAACTTGGCCGCGGGTGCATGATAGATAATTCTTTTCCCATCATCGTGGATACCTTTGTCAGCTTTGATTAATATGAATAGTTAAATGAGTTATATCTTTGTCGGGATAAGTGTGAAATAGTATACTTGTACACATGCACTTTTTCCGAATCAGTAGTTACCTGTCCTATAACAAAACGGGGAAGAGCTACTTCCAGATACCTGCAGATACTTACATCACACGAATGTCCATAACCATAATACTCTCAACATAAAAGCTTGTTGATTTAGAGTCGCATATGTGACAGACACAATGTATGTTATAAATGGCGCCTCTGCACAGAAATAATTCTCACCTGAAGCACTTCACGCATGAGAGTACAAGGTCACCCGTCTCTGACATCCCCATCGCACGTTCAAGCCCGTCCTCCAGATGCAAGGCGTGACTTATTTCTTCATGCCTGATATTCTTCATCCTTTCCCCGACGAGTATCAGGTGATCGACATCGCCAATGCGTTTTCCGACAAACTCCGCCACTTTTTCCGGAGGAAGGCCCTCACACACCTGTGCAGCCTCCTCTCCAAGCACCATCAGCACTTTTCCTGCTTTCCTGCCGGCAACCGCCGCCAAACCATAATCGAGAGCCAGTTCAGCTGACCTGATATCCATTCCGGAATTGGAGTTGTCTATGAGTATCCTGCCGTTGACACTTTTTTCCTGCATCCTGCCCTGAAGGCCGGTGAAACCGGTGATCACTTCGGCGATGACTTCCCTGGATATTCCCATATGAAACGCTACGGCACCGGCAGCCGCAAAAGCCAGAGTATAGGAAGAGGCGTTATAGGAAGGGTCAAGATCTGCAGCCAGGTCCATTCCGTTCATGCTCACCGTTACACTTTTCCCGTTAAAGGCCAGCCGCAGGTCGGCCTTCAATTCATGCAAGCCGAGATCGGTAAATGTGAAAAGGTCCCTGCCCAGATCCCTTGCTTTGATGACGGACCTGCTATCCCGGGAGTTAAGGAAAAAAACGCTTCCATCTTTAACATGATCAAGCATCCGGAGTTTTGCATCGCTTGCCCGGGAAGTGGACCCGGCGATAGCATAATCCGGCTCCAGTGTAGTTATCACGCCGATATCTCCGTATCCTGTGCCTCCTATGGAAACTTCGAAAATACAGCAGTCAGGACGGATATCCATGGATCCCAGTATATCAACTGCATGCAGGATGCTTCCGGGTGCTATACTGAGCCCAAGGTGCAGTATCCGGATCTTACCAGCGTTCCAAAGCTCCAGGCCACGGGTGGTGTGCAGGGCCACGACCATGGACCTTGAGAGCATATCGGCAAGAATGGAGGCCGTACTAGTCTTGCCTTTGGAGCCGGTGACCTCTATGGTCTTAACATCTTCAAGTGCCCTGCCTGCAGCAAGGATCATTCCCACAGCCAGATGATGGCTGATGACCTTCTTGCCTTGCGACCCCGCATCCGCAAGCATCCTGTAGCCGGGGTCCAGGTGTACAGGGCTCACGATAAGATCAAAGGAATCGACAGGAATAGGTTTTTTCGAAACCCGTATGTTAAGTTCCTGTTTCAGGGAAAAGAGAACACCATCATCCACAGTATTATAGATATCCACTGCATTGACATCAAAACCCAGTTCTGCCAGCTTCCGGGCTATAATGATGCCTGCATGTGTCATGTCAAGGACTGCGACCTTGAGCTTTGCCGGAAAAGCATTTGGGAAACAGGATCTTTCGATCATTGCTGTCCATTGTGAAGACTAAACACCGGAAAATATCCTACAACCAGCGAGAGCAGGGAAGAGACACAAAAAGCTGGCAATGAGGCAGGAGATCAGGAGAAGGATGATAATTTAACTCTCATCATCTTCTTCATCATCTTTATAGCTATCAGAGCCTACCATTGCAGCTGCAATTGATTCTATACCGTCGAGCCACTCTGCCACAAGCCCGTAAGGAATGTCTTCCATTGTTTTTCCAGGCAACTTTTGTCCGCTAAGGATGTGTGCGCCGATCTCAGCGACCGTGCCAAGAGATATCGCTATATCATCCGATGCCTCGGCTTCAAGGGCAACCTTCACAAGGTCATCGAGATCGTCCTTTCCATCGTATTCCTTGCGCAGGTAACATTCACATGCTGCAAAACTACCCATCAGGGAGGTCTGGAGTGAATCGATCATAAGGTCTGCATCTTCGGATATTGTTTCGATCTCCGCAAGTGCTATATCCCTCACGCGGAAAAGCATCTCAAGGGCAGAAGCTGAAGAGAGCTGGTTGCGGTCGTGCTTTGCAATTATCTTCAGGCAGGCAAGAATAATGTCATCTTCCATATTGACAAAAATAGCACCTTCTTTTCCCTGCGGTTCAGCAGACTCAACAAACTTGAAATTACTTTCCTTAACCTGGTTCAGCCAGTTCTTCCAGCGTTCCTCAGTATAGAAATCATGATGAAAGGCTTCATCTTCCTTAACAGACATTTGCTTACCTCGATTTTTGTATGATTCACCTGATCTTTGTCTACGCCACTACGACCTGTGTTGCACTATAGAAGTATATTGTTACATGGATCATAACTTGAGTTCAACTTTCTTAAGTGAGCAACCCGATAATCCCTCATCTATGCTTTCAAATACCTTTGCAACGGTACATTTGTCACCGTTCCTGACACCTTCCGGGTTTATCAGATCATAGAGACTGTTGTCGAAGCTGCTGCACTTTGGACGCTCATAGCTGATCCGGGCACCTGCAATAGCCTTTTTGGAATCTATCGCAGCCAATATTGGAGAAGCCATAACTTCCACGGCCAGGACGCCGGCATCGTGTATGAAGCATTCATGGACCGTATCGCCTCTTAATTTCACGATCCTGTACTTACGTCCGGGTTCAAGATTCAGGCATGTTCTTTTAAGTTTGCATTTTTGGCACTCACGTGACTCGCCAAGGAACATGAAGTCCTCTCCTTCTTTTGCGAGCCTCGAGCCAACAAGAGTTATCGTAGTATCGGTATCGGTCATAATAGTCACCTTGAAAGATCGATCATAAGATCACCTTAGTTATGCGTGCTACTTTTTCAGCAGCCGCGGGTGTCAGGCCCGTTCCAAGTATTGTGTATCTTTCCGGGCGGATAGTATGTGCAACTAGAAGCGCCTCTAATATATACCTATCTTCAATACCCAGCTCTTCGGCCGTCGTGGGAGCACCTATTACCTCAAGGCATTCCTTTATCTTTTTCCAGTCACCGCCATGCAGATACATCATCATGATGGTTCCGACCCCGCACTGTTCGCCATGCAGAGCATGTTTTGGGGATACCATATCCAGTGCATGGCTGAACATATGCTCAGAGCCCGAAGCCGGCCTTGAAGAACCTGCAATGCTCATAGCAACGCCACTGGACACAAGAGCCTTGACAACAATCCTTACAGAGCTCTCAAGGTCAGGCTTAATGGAATCAGCCGAGTCGATGAGGATCTTTGCAGTCATCCGGGACAAAGCTGCAGCATACTCACTGAAAGGTTCATTGGTCAGGCGGTGAGCAAGCTCCCAGTCCCTGACAGCAGTATAATTAGATATTATATCCCCGCATCCCGCTGCAAGCAGCCTGAATGGTGCCTTTGCGATAATTGCCGTATCAGCCACCACAGCCATAGGAGCATTTGCTTCAATTGAGCTTGTCTTCCCGTTGCATCGGATAGAGGCCCTCGATGAGACAATACCATCATGGGATGCAGCCGTTGGAACGCTAATGAACGGAACGTCCAGCTGGGTGGCTGCAAGCTTTGCGACATCAATTGATTTGCCGCTGCCAACGCCTATCAGGTAGGAGGAATTGTGCTTAAGAGCCTCCGTTTTAACTCTTTCGACCTCATCCATGGAAGCTGCCGTTGATACCATAACCTTGGCATTCTGCCCGCAATCGTTAAGCAGATCGCAGACAATATCCCCGGCAACCTTCTTTGTAGTAATGCCTGTGACAATAATAGGATCTTTTATAAGTTTGAGGTCTTTACAAACATCTTTAATGTCATAGATGACGTCGTGGCCGACAAGCACATCCCGAGGGAGCTGCATCCATTTTTTCATTCCATCTTGCATGGGGATCAATTCTATACCTGCTGGTTCAAATGGTACAATTAATTATATCTTAGCACATATTGCTTTTATAGACGATGGCCCCTATAGAATCTCTTACCTCAGGGATTTTTCCATAAACTATTAAACATTTGTTGTATTATGATATTCCTATATTACTTTACTGCTGTGATCACAAATGGCTCAAATCATAAACAAAATAAGTCAGCTAATCAATGAATATTACATAGACCCCATATTGCATGATAGTGGTTACAATATAGTCAACACTGTGACATGGGCAGTCATACTGGGAATATGTATATTCGGCATAGTCAAACTATTAAGGAAAATGAACGTAAGGATCACTGACAGGCTCACAGCTTCAGTGATCCCGTTCATACTTGCAGGTTCATCCCTCAGGGTGATAGAGGATACCGGAGCTCTTGAACCTCCGGTCAGTTACCTGTTTATAACTCCAAATATATACTTTCTGGTTTTCTTTATCACAATTATATTCCTGATCATTGCAAAACTGGTAAGTAAAGCTGCGCATAAGGACTTTGAAACTATATTTGCACTTATTGGATCAGCATGGTTTGTTGTAAATATAGCTTACCTGCTCCGCCTGGAAGATATTGTGCTTCCATGGGTGCCGGTATTTGTCATCAGCTCTGCAAGCATATTATTGTATATGATATATTTTATATTCAATCGGGCGGGTATCGGAATATTCAGGAATAAGCTCAACCTGTCCATCCTCGGGGTGCACCTGCTGGATGCTTCATCTACCTTTGCGGGCGTTGATTTCCTTGGATACTATGAAAAGCACGTAGTGCCTGCTTTTCTCATAGACCTGACAGGTACGGCGATGGTAATGTATCCATTAAAACTTTTAATCTTCCTGCCAGTAATATACGTACTTGACAGTCAGTTCGACGAGGACGAAGAGTCAAGGACCCTGAAAACGTTCCTTAAACTGGTGATCATTATGCTGGGACTGGCACCTGCCTGCAGGAACACCATCCGGATGATGCTGGGAGTGTAATAGAATGTTTAGTATAGAAAGAACAGACAATCTGAGGGCATTCCTTACTGACCTCAAGCCGTATATCGTGATCAGCACGATCGTTTTCACCCTGTCTATAGCAGTAGGCTATATAGCATATGGGATCTACCCCGAATATGCCATGCAGTCCGTATCAGGCCTTGAAGAGCTCGTGCAAATGCTGGAAGGCCTCTCACCCCTGGAGATCATGCTTTTAATCTTTATCAATAACACCATAGCGATGTTCATTTCTGTCCTGTTTGGCATCGTATTGGGTATTGTGCCCCTGCTGGTCCTGGTGCTCAACGGGTTCATAATTGGTACGATAGTCCGCCTGTTACTTGTTGATAATGGACTGCCCTTTATTATTGCCGGGCTTATCCCGCACGGTATAATCGAGATACCTCTCCTGTTGCTCTCCGCTTCGATCGGAATGAGGATAGGCCACGAGGTTTTGAGGGCACTTGCCGGAAAACCTTCCGATATAAAGAATGTGTTCATAAATGGAATGAAGTTCTTCTTTTACTGGATGATACCCCTGATATTCGTTGCCGCACTCATCGAGACTTTTATAACGCCCGTGATAATGTACCTGGTAGCAGGTGCATAAAGGTTCTACACCCGTCAGACAACTGGCGGATAATGTATGCAATTAATAATGTGAACAGATTTATTAACGACTAGAACATTTGCGGAGAAAACCGAGGCTAAATATGATCAACAGGAAAGATATCATAGAGATAATCGAAAGTTATGATACTGACAACATAAAGATAGGCTCCGTTGCCTCACATTCTGCATTGGATATCTTTGATGGTGCCATTGAGGAGGGTTTCAGGACCTTTGCTGTCTGCCAGCAGGGCCGCGAGAAGACCTATACCGAATATTTCAGGTCCCAGAGAGATGAGCAGGGAAATGTGGTCCGGGGAATCGTGGATGAATCAATGTGCCTGAAAAAGTTCAATGAGGTAATAAGCCCCGGAAATCAGCAGAAACTGATCGATAACAATGTGCTTTTCATTCCAAACCGCTCATTTACATCCTACTGCGGCATCGATGATGTAGAGAACGAATTCCGCGTCCCTCTTGTTGGCAGCAGGAACATGCTCCGTAGCGAGGAAAGAGGCATTGAGAAAGACTACTACTGGCTTCTGGAAAAAGCAGGACTGCCATTCCCTGAAAGGATAGAGGACCCTCAGGATATCGATGAGCTTGTAATGGTCAAGCTTCCCCATGCCGTCAAGAAACTGGAAAGAGGGTTCTTCACCGCCGGAACGTACGAGCAGTACCTGGAGAAATCACAGGCATTGCTGAAGCAGGGAGTCATTACCCAGGAAGCGCTTGAGCATGCCAGGATAGAGAGATACATCATCGGGCCTGTGTTCAATCTGGACATGTTCTATTCCCCTCTTGAATCGCAGATGAGCAAAATAGAGCTGCTGGGTGTTGACTGGAGGTTCGAGACCAGCCTGGATGGACATGTAAGGCTGCCGGCACCACAGCAGATGACCCTTGCGCCCCACCAGCTCACGCCTGAATATACAGTCTGCGGCCACAACTCCTCAACACTTAGGGAATCACTCCTTGAGGAAGCATTTATCCTTGCAGAGAAATATATCGAAGCTGCCAGAAAGTATTATGATCCTGGTGTCATAGGTCCCTTCTGCCTGCAGACCTGCGTAGACAAGGATCTGAACTTCTACATATATGATGTAGCGCCCAGGGTCGGAGGTGGCACCAATGTACACATGTCAGTGGGGCACCCATACGGTAACACCACTTGGCGCAAGCCCATGAGCACCGGCAGGCGCATGGCTTTTGAGATCAGAAGGGCTATCGAGACCGGCCAGCTTGACAAGATAATCACCTGAGCTGGGTCCAGGTCGATCTCTTTTTAATGATCCCACGTGCATCCGGGATGATCAGATCCAGATATACTATAGTTATACTATCCTGATAAGGTCGAGATGCTATACAATTCAAATATAGCATGTTTTTTATATATGTGCGTATATTATAATTGAATAATGCCTATTAAAAGAATCCCTACAGGAATTACAGAGCTTGACCAGATACTCGAGGGTGGTTATCCGGCAGGCCACGGAATTCTCGTCAGGGGACCTCCCGGAGCGGGAAAGACCATACTTGCCACACACCTGCTTTACAGATCATGCAGGGACGGGAAAAGATGCATGCTTATGCTTACCCATGTTAATGTGGAAAGTTTTCTGGAACAGGCAGAAAACATCGGTTTTGATTTCAGGAAATGTCTTGAGAGTGGAAAGCTTCTGATAACTAAATCCTTTGAGATCCGGTCAAATAAGATACACAATGCCTCCAGGCTTGGAAGCGGGATCGGATTTCTGGAAAAGGATAGTGTGGAAAGCGTTCAGGAAATTCCCGGGGATGTAGAGGTAGTGGTTATAGATAATCTGGATATGCTGTCCCTCTATCATACGGTGGAGGAATTTGCGGACAAGTTCTTCACGATCAATGACATTTTGTCAAATAAGAAATGTACCAGTCTTTTTCTGATAGGACAGGAAGAGGCAGGGATAAAGGATAGCATTGCTGAGCATATAGCCTTTGGAAGTATTGACCTCTATGCCAGCAGGGATGAGAGGACAGGTAAAGGGCTACGGCAGTTATATATTCCGAAGATGCGGTGCACTAACATATCTCTTGAGCCTATGAGCTTCAGGATAACTCCTGCAGGAATAAAGATAGAAAAGATATTCCAGAGAGACGAAGTGCTCCGTGGCACCCTTGATATCACAGTATGAATGGACCTGTTGCTGAGGGCTGTAAGCTGCCTGATAAGCAAAGAGCGGTTTCCCGCAGTCACCAAGGATCTCTTTTCCCATAGTAAGTTATATACATGATAAAAATAATAGGGAGAAAGACTCCAGGACCTTGGATAGAAATATATCCATTTTAAAGATGGTAGAAATCATTTAAATACCATAAATGAAATGATACCACAAACCTAAGTTACAATAAATCAGATCGTCCGCAATTTTATGCTTTCAAACTTATACCCAACGGGAGGGAATTTAAAAATTGAGTCAGCCTTGTGTTAATATCGGCATGGTGGGTCATGTAGACCATGGAAAAACCACGCTTGTAAGCGCGCTGTCCGGCGTATGGACAGACACGCACAGTGAAGAGATGAAACGCGGCATATCCATCCGTCTGGGATATGCAGATACCACATTCCGGAAATGCCCTAACTGCCCCGCACCCCAGTGTTACACTGTCTCAGACAAGTGCGAAGGGTGCAGCGAGCCGTCCGAAGAATTAAGGACAGTTTCCTTTGTCGATGCCCCGGGACACGAAACATTGATGGCAACGATGCTTTCCGGAGCTGCCATTATGGATGGGGCCATACTTGTTATCGCAGCCAACGAGACCTGCCCGCAGCCTCAGACAAAAGAACATCTGATGGCGTTGAATATCATTGGCATCAAGAATCTGGTAATAGTGCAGAACAAGATAGACCTGGTTTCCAGGGAGAAGGTCATAGAACACTACCACCAGATAAAAGATTTCGTGAAAGGTACAGTTGCTGAGAACGCTCCCATTGTGCCGATATCGGCGCAGCAGAATACCAATATCGATGCCCTTATCCAGGCCATGGAAGAGATGATACCCACACCTGTCCACAAACAGGATAAGCCTGCTCACATGCTTATTGCAAGGTCTTTTGATATCAACAAGCCCGGCGCCCCAATAAGCAGTATTGCAGGAGGGGTCATAGGCGGTACCCTGACAGAAGGCGTCCTTCATCCTGGTGATGAGCTGGAGATCTGTCCGGGCATCAAGATCGAAAGTGAAGGGACCACCCGGTGGAAGCCAGTCAGGACTAAAATAACAAGGATAGTGGCCGGGAAGGAAACCGTTAAAGAAGCGACCCCCGGAGGCCTGCTAGCTGTCGGGACCAGCCTTGATCCCACACTGACCAAGAGCGATTCCCTTACAGGNNCTGGAAAGGGTTGTAGGTGTCACTGATGAAGAGAAAATAGGGCCTATCAAGACCAGTGAGCCACTTATGCTCAATGTGGGCACTGCAACTACAGTAGGAGTTGTGACAAGCGCAAGAAAGGACATCGCAGAGGTCAAGCTGAAAAGGCCTGTTTGTGCTGAGATCGGAGCGACGGTTGCCATCAGCAGGCGTATTGGTTCCCGCTGGCGCCTCATTGGCGTAGGAGTTATCAAAGATTGAAGGTAATTATCGACACAAACGGCCTGATGATACCGGTCCAGTTCAGGGTTGATATATTCGAGGAACTCAAAAGACTGGGATATGACAAGTACATTGTGCCGCTTGCTGTGATAAAAGAGCTTGAGAACCTTGGAAGGAACCTGCGTGGAAAAGACAGGACAGCTGCAAAGGTTGCACTTTCGCTTGCACAAAGGTGTGAGACCATAGAAGTATCAGGGCATGCAGATGACGTTATCATCGAACTTGCCACGGAACTTGGCGCAGCAGTGCTGACAAATGACATAGGATTGAGAAAAAGGCTGGAAAGTGAGCAGATCCCAATTATATGCCTCCGCCAGAAGAACAGGCTTGGCAATATCACGGATGAGACATAGGATCAAATAAAGTAATTAATTACGCATATATAGCAGAATCATACAGGATCATTGGAGTTAATCACATGTACAAAAAGATGAGACTCGCGGACACTATTCGTGTGGCTCCTAACCTTTTGGGCGGAGACGTAAAGGCAAATGTGAAGAGTGCCTTAAGAGATAAGCTCGAAGGCAGAATAGACAAGGCTATTGGCGCTATTGTCGCTATCACTGATATTAGCAGTGTCGGCGAAGGACACATCCTTGTTGGCGATGGGGCCGTCTACTATGATGCCATTTTTGATGCGATAGTGTTCGTTCCTGTTATTCAGGAAGTCATTGAGGGAGAGGTAGTCGAAACCGTTGATTTTGGTGCGTTCATAAGCATTGGTGCAATGGACGGGCTTTTACATGTGAGCCAGATAACTGATGACTTCATGTCCTATGACGGTAAGAATGGCAGGCTTGTCAGCAAGACCGGCGGCAGATCCCTTGGTGAGGGCGACAAGGTAAGGGCGCGTATCGTCGCTGTCAGCATCAACGAAAGGGAGCCAAGGGAAAGTAAGATTGGCCTTACCATGAGACAGCATTCCCTCGGGAAGATCGAATGGCTGGAAGAAGATAAAAAACCCAGTTCTGAGAAAGCACAATAATTTGGAGGAATGGAAATGGGTGAACAGGTTTGCCGTGAATGCCATCGTATAATATCAGGCCAGACATGCCCGATCTGCGGTTCCAGTAACCTCAGTTCGGACTGGAGTGGGATGGTTGTCATCATAGACCCGGAGCGGTCAGAAATTGCAAAGAAGATAGATGTCAAGGTAGCGGACAAGTATGCATTGAAGGTGCGCTGATTGGGTGCGCAGATAACTCTGCCTGAATCCGTCAGGCCCCTCTTTCGCAAACTTTTTGGCACTTTATATACGGGCACTGGCGATGACACCATCAGAAAACTATCCAAAGACCTGGATAGTCCCACAAAACTTATATCCGTGGGTGATGTTACTACATTCCACTTGCTCAATTCAGATATCATACCGGACATCCTGATCGTGGATGACCGGACAAAACGCGGACCGGCTTCTGACCGGGTCGTGGTGGGCACAAAGCACAAAGGCTTCATAGAAATATCCGTTGACAATCCTGCCGGGGTGATAACCGGGGATCTGATAGACGCTGTAGGCGATGCGATAGCGTCGAGCTACCGCGTGAGGATATTTGTGCGCGGCGAAGAAGACCTTGCAGCGGTGCCCGCCATGCTGATGGCACCCGAGGGCTCAGCAGTGTTGTATGGACAACCTGACCAGGGTGTCGTACTTGTACAAATCACAGAATCTAAAAAAGAAGAAATCAGGGACCTGTTAACAAAGATCATCGAAGCACAGGGCCATACTGATGAAACAGAGAACATTTGGAGGAAATTAGATGGATATAAAGATCACAAAGGATAACACCAACGCGCTCCTTAACAGGCGTGAAATGAACTTCAGCGTTAACTTTGAAGGGCCAACCCCTGCAAGGAGCCTTCTCAGAGCCAAGATAGCAGCTACTCTGAACGTACCTCTTGATCTTGTAGTAGTTCACAAGATGGATAACGAATTCGGTAAGCAGGCACTTGAAGCATATGTAAAGATCTATGAGAATGCAGAGCGCATGAAGCAGATCGAGAATGAATATGTGCTGAAGAGGAACACAGTTCCTGAACCGGAAGCAAAAGAAGAAGAATAACTGAAGGTGAAATAATGGCTGCAAAAGATTACTACAAGGTCAGTGGCAATTCCATTGAAAGGGCAAACCAGTTCTGCCCCCGCTGCGGAGAAGGTGTATTCCTCGCTGAGCACAAGGACAGACGCTCCTGTGGAAAGTGCGGATACGCCGAGTTCAAGAAATAATAAATTATAACTTTATTATATTACAACCGCGAGGTTGTAATATTTCCTTCTGCTTTTTCATTTTTGATCACTCTTCTAGGTGAACTTCGATCTTTCACTTATTAAGCTTCCATTGTTTTTCGAGATCCTGTTTTAACTGGCATCCTGCCAGCAGTTTACACAACTGCTGGTTCTCATCATAATTATTGTAAGTATCCTAACTGAGATCAACGTAGACTCGGAAGCTTCAAATACATGATGTGTGTTACCTAAAATGCAAACACTTGAAAGAGTATACATAATTAACATGTGTTAACTTGAATATACACATTGATATTATAAGATATACTTGAAAACATAAGAGAAATAATGAGTTATTGTCACTATAATGGTTGGTGGATTAAATGGATACTATTTATGCAGCAGTCGCAGGCATCCTTATCGCTATATTCATCTTCGGGCTTAAGACCGGCGTAGGATGTGGGTTCTCAAGTATAAGGAAAAGGGATGTACTTATCCTGGCCACAGGATACTTCGTCATATCCGTGATACTTGGCAGCCTTGTGGGGTTGGTGGACGAGTCCTATCTGGAAGGAATGGCGGGGCTTGGAATGACCTTGCACGTCCTTATCGCACTCATCCTTATCGCCGTCGGGATATACACGCAGAAAAAGTGGATTTGCGGGCATGATGTTTCAAAAAGGACCTTCCTTGTCATCTCCGTGCCATGCCCTGTTTGCCTGACAGCGCTTTTCGTGTCCTGCATGCTCCTGGCGTCAAGCCTTGGGATCAGCGGGTGGAAGGTCGGTGTCATCGTCGGAACAGTCTTCTTTTTGTCCGTGATATCGTCCACGTGGGTCTTCCGAAGGATGAAAAAGACTCCGGAGGATCTTGGAACAGCTATGATGTTCCTCGGGATATTCTACCTGATGGGAGCCATGATAGTGCCCGCCTATATCTCAGCAAAACAGATGAATGTCTCGTCAATAGAAAGCGGGGGTCTGGATATTATCCCGTTAATAGTTTTCTCATTATTCATTCTTGGCGGATTCGTGTTCAATCATATGAGAGGTCAGTAAAAATGGATATAAATTCTTCATTGAGCGGTATTTTGTATACGTTCTCAGCTTCACTGCTGTACCCGGTAATGATCATACTGCTGTTGATGGTAGTTCACGCTCTTATCCTGATAGGTGAATTCCTTTCAGAATATGCAAGAAGGCACCGTGATGTAAAAAACCTTGAAAGCTGCTGCTCTGAAGTAAAAGAACATATCGAGAAGGCAGCCTTTGGAAAAGCTGCGCTTTCCCTGCGGAACATCAAGCAGAACTTCATGGTAACCGGTTTCGCAAAAGCTGCTGCAGAGCATCTTGAAAAGGGCACTGTAGCCACAACTGAATGGATCTCCCAGGAATATGAGATAATGATGGCAAAGAGACTTGAGCAGACAAGGATCGTCGCTACTATCGCCCCGATGCTAGGCCTGATGGGAACACTGATACCACTGGGACCGGCCCTTATAGGACTTTCACAGGGAAATATCGAACAACTTGCAAGCAACCTCATGATAGCATTCGCAACAACGGTCGTAGGATTGTTTGCAGGCACCATCGCCTATGTGCTCACCCAGGTCAGGAAGAGGTGGTACTGGCAGGACATGGCAGATATTGACTACATCCTGGATACACTGGAGATGCAGGGATGAAAAGGCAAAGATACAGACGAACAGGGCTCATCACCAACGAGGATGAGCAGAACCCGCTTACAGGGGTCGCCAATCTCTTTGACATCGCCATGGTCTTCTCAGTGGCACTCCTGGTAGCACTGGTCATGTCCTACAACATCCCGGAAATGTTAACTGACGAGGACATAACCATCGTGAAGAACCCCGGACAGAAAGACATGCAGATCATATTGAAAGAGCAGGGCAAGCCTATTGAGATAATGAATATGACAGACCAGATAGGAGGAGGGACTGGCGAGGCTCTTGGCACGGCTTACAAGCTTGCTGACGGAAGGATCGTTTACGTACCCGAGGAGGAAAATACGACTTCTAAATAATTTTTTTGCTTGTGGGAGCAAGTTCTCTTGCCTTAAGTCAAATTAGATTTATAAAACGACCTGTAACACGTGAAAAGGATTAAAGGGAGAGCATTTCGGTACCGCCTGCAAGCAAAGTGACCGAAATGCCCGCACGCTATCGGAGGATAACATGCAAATAAAAAGTATAGTAGTATTGGTATTAAGCATATTGTTGTTAACATCGCTGACAACTATCGTATCGGCAGATGAAACGGAGTTCGTTCTAAACGCAACCAGTGATGAGGAAGGGAATTTCTCTCTAAAGGATATACCCAACGGCGAATACACACTTTCGGGGATAGCATGGAGCACAGCAATGGGCGGCATGTGGCTCACAAACGTGCAGGAGATCACGGTCCTGGACGGCCAGCCTGTAGAAGATCTTGTCGTGGACATGCGAAAGAATGACACCATAGACCATGAAGCCATACTGGGTATGCTCGACAGGACCACCATTTCGGGAAGGACGGTTGACAAGAGCGGGAACATCAAGCCTGGAGTACAGCTTCTTCTCACAGATGAGCAGGGAGAATCTATAATCAATACAACCAGTGACTCGAACGGGAATTTCTCCCTCACCAGCATAAGGAACGGGGAGTACACGCTTTCGGGGATAATATGGAGCACAGCAATGGGCGGCATGTGGCTCACAAACG
Organism: Methanolobus sp. UBA474; assembly: GCA_002501695.1. Lineage (GTDB taxonomy): Archaea > Halobacteriota > Methanosarcinia > Methanosarcinales > Methanosarcinaceae > Methanolobus. Next base: position 27,057 of record DANZ01000089.1, read on the forward strand.
TGCAGGAGATCACGGTCCTGGACGGCCAGCCTGTAGAAGATCTTGTCGTGGACATGCGAAAGAATGACACCATAGACCATGAAGCCATACTGGGTATGCTCGACAGGACCACCATTTCGGGAAGGACGGTTGACAAGAGCGGGAACATCAAGCCTGGAGTACAGCTTGTGCTCGTGAAAGATACTGAGGCACTTGTCCCTTTACCGGCACCCAACGCCCCTCACCTCAATGTAGCAATTGTGACCGGATATTCATCCTATGAGAACGAGCTCTCTGCTTCCATTGAAAGGATCAACTCCGATACCGACCTGAACATCAAGGCCAGCTATTATATCACTACCAGTTTGCCTGAAGATATAGACCTGAGCCACATGGACATAATTTATATCGTGATGGTTACCCAGAGCGCATCCAAGCTTCAGGAAACCATACAGCAGGCAATTGACAACGGAGCTGTTGTCATAGGCTCCAATACTTACCTGCCTGAAAGTAGCTATGATGTTCCTCCGGAACATGCAGATCTGGCAACATTCAAGAAATATCTTTCACAGTACTGGTCAGGCGGGGCTTCAGATGATGAGAACTTCGATAATCTCATATTTTATCTGGCACAGGAATACTACGACCGTGCAGATCTTACGGTAAAAGAGCCTACAGGCATGGAAAGCGCAATCTATCACCCGGCAATGACAACAACGCCTTCTGAATTGTTTACAGGTGATGCAAAAGAGTACTTTGAATGGTACGCAAACAGAACGGATGGTCATGCCTTTGATGAGAATGCACCTACAGTTGGTATCACTTTCTATAAGTCATACTACCCTAATGACATGGGACCTGTTGACAAGCTCATTGAGGGATTTGAGGAAAAGGGAGTCAATGTCATCGCATGTTATGGGAATGCGGATAACTATCTGGACAATTACCTGAACCACAGCAGCCAGACAAAGGTTGAAGCTGTTGTTTCCTTCCATTATCGTGGAAACTACTTTGACATTGAGAAGCTTGGGGTTCCTGTCATGAACGCCGTGCTCAACGGATACATGAACATGAGCCAGTGGACAGAAACAAGCACTCCTTTACCCGTTACTAATATGCTGAGGATATACGGGCCTGAGACCGACGGAATGATAGACCCCATCATGATCGGAGCAATGGAAACAATACAGGCGGATAACAGCACTGTAGAGAGATATGCAGTCCATGAAGGCCAGGTAGAATGGCTCATTGACCGCACTATCGCCCAGGCAAACCTTGGAATAGAAAATGACTCTGACAAGAAGGTTGCCATAATCTATTACAATCACGGCGGCGGCAAGGATAACATAGGAGCATCTTACCTTGAAGTCACGCCAAGCATCCTCAACTTATTGGAAGGAATGGCAGATGCAGGTTATGACGTGGATGGCAGCCTCATACCCAACAGAACAGAGCTTGTGAACCTCATGGTCTACCAGGGAAGGAATGTTGGTACCTGGGCGCCCGGGGAGCTTAACGCTCTTGTAGAGACAGGAGAGATCGTACTGCTTCCAGAGAGCACTTATCTTTCATGGTTCAACGAGCTTCCAGAAGAGAGAAGGGAAGAGGTCACTGAAATGTGGGGCGAGGCTCCGGGAGAGATAATGGTCTATACTGATGACAACGATGACAGGTTCATCGTCATTCCGAAGATAAGTCTCAGTGACAATGTCATCCTGGCACCACAGCCCACAAGGGGATGGCTGCAGGATAACGAAGTGCTATACCATGATACAGAACTGCCGCCTCACCACCAGTACATTGCATTCTATCTCTGGCTGCAGCATGAGTTCGATGCCGATGTGATGGTGAACATGGGAAGACATGGCACCGTGGAGTGGCTGCCGGGCAAGGACTTCTGCCTGCTCAGTGATGAATGGCCTGCCATTATGGTCGGAGATATCCCTGTCATCTACCCCTACGTAATGGACGGGATGGGCGAGGGTATGCAAGCAAAGCGCAGAGGCAATGCAATCATAATCGACCACCTGGTACCGCCAGTCGTATCCGCCGGCCTGTATGGGAATTACAGCATCCTCAGCAGTGAGATCACATCTTACAAGACATCAGTCACAGAGGAAGAATCCCTGAAGCAGGCCCATTTGCAGGACATAGTGAACCTGACAATTGAACTGGGCCTGGATGAACAGGTGAATATGAGCCGGGCTCAGGACAATGAAACAATCGATGAGTTCCTCGACGAGCTTGATGATGTGCTCACCGGGCTTAAGAGCCAGTCTATGCCATATGGCCTGCACATACTTGGAGAGGCACCGGAAGGAGAGGCACTTGTAGGAATGGTCAGCTCCATGCTTGGTGATGACTTTTCAACACTTGTTGCCGTCTACAATGAATCTGATAATGCATCAGCTGATCTGCTCTCACGGGTCCTGCTGGAAAACATGTCCATGACAGATGCACAAATGCAGATACTTGGGACAACTGATCCCGACATAGATGAACAACTCAATACATCAGCAAACTACGCTCAGTTACTGGGTGAAGCCGACAACGAGATCCAGCAGGTCCTGAAAGCCATGAACGGAGAATATATTCAGGCAAACCTTGGCGGGGACCCGGTACTGCGTCCTGAAACACTTCCATCAGGCAGCAATTTCTATGCATTCGACGAGCAGCTGATCCCGACACCGCAAGCCTGGGAGCAGGGTAAGGCCCTTGTAGACCAGTGGCTTGAGGAGTATGTCATCCAGAACGGCGAATACCCCACAAAGGTAGGATATATCCTATGGGCAGGTGAATCCACACGTCACGAGGGTATAATGGAAGCACAGCTCCTTTACATGATGGGCATAGAGCCGGTATGGAATCCCGCGAACGGCAAGGTGGAGGACGTGAAATTCATCGACTCCTCCGAACTCGGAAGGCCGCGGATCGATGTGATTGTGCAGATATCAGGCCTCTACAGGGATACTTTTCCGATGAAGGTCCAACTCATCGACAAGGCTGTAAGGCTTGCATATGAACAGGCAGAGACCGATGAATATGATAACTACATGGCCCAGAACACAGATGCACTACAGGCGGTCCTGAATGAGACCATACAGGACGAAGACCTTTCACTTGACATCGCGCTGTTCAGGATATTCGGCCCTGCNNCAGACAGGCCAGGCAGTTGACGTGAACAACTCGATCGTTTTTGAGAACAACCTGAAAGGCACAGAGGTTATATTCCATAGCAGAAGTTCCAGCACGTACGGCTCACTTGACACGGATGATTTCTACCAGTACATGGGCGGACTGTACAATGCCATCAAATACATCTCCGGTACAGCACCCGAGGCTTATGTAGTGAACCTGCAGGACCTCAGCGACCTGGAGATACAGACACTACATACCTATATTGCAAACGAGCTCTATGCAAGATATTTCAACCCCACATGGATAAGCGGCATGCAGCAGCATGGATTTGAGGGAGCCCGGGAGATGGAGGGTTTCCTTGAGAACCTATGGGGATGGGAGGCACTTGATCCGGGACTTATTAGCGACGATATATGGAACAAGGTGTATGAGAACTATTTCGCCAACGCCGAGCTCAGTGACTGGCTAAAGGAGAATAACCCCTATGCATATCAGGCCATGATTGCCAGGATGACCGAGACCGTCAGGAAGGATAGCTGGGATGCTTCAGATGAAACTCTCAGGAGCCTTGTTGCAGAGCAGGTAAGGTCTGTCGTTGAGAACGGTGCGACCTGCTGTCATCACACGTGTGGCAATATCCTTAACCAGGAATTCGTTGACGGGATAGCACAGGCGCTTGTAAAGACAGGTGATCTCAGCCAGGATGAACTTGACATGTACAAGGAGATCATGGAGGAGGCTACGACTGCAACGACCCAGGCGGATCCAACGGAGAGCACATCCAGCTCATCTTCCAGTTCAAGCAACACCGGAAAAGAGCTCAGAATGGCAGAAACAGGATCAGATAACCGGAGCGCCATGACTGAAGCTGGAGCAGGCACTGATCTTGAGAAGGATGCATCGATGAGATCCCCTTCACAGGACAACTATGTGGAAGGCTACGAGATGACAAAGGAAAGTGTCACACAGCCTGATAACAGCGGCCCTTCGATATCAGGATCGGATATCATTGCCTCTATTTTCGTAATGGCAGGTGTCGGGGCGATCTACCTGGGATTCATGAGGAGGAAGAAGTTCTAAGAGAACAGGCATCGACACAATTGGCACATTTTCTTTTTTGTGCCTTTTCACATTATTGATCATAATAAAGAACATGCTCAAAAGATAAGTCGGACACCCCCTTAAGCCGCCAAGCAAAACAAGGAGTGTCCTGAGCACGCTATCGGAGGATAACATGCAAGTGAAAAGTATAGTAGTATTGGTATTAAGCGTATTGTTGTTAGCATCGCTGACAGCAGTGGTATCGGCAGAACAGAACAACACTAACGGATTCTTATTCATTTTGGGCACCGATATTAATGAGGATGCTCTGCAGAATGCAGCGTTAAAAGCCAGCATTTCTGAGGAATTGAACACAACGATCATCACAAACGATGATACGGTGCCGGAAGGATCCGATCTCTCGGGATATTCGATGATATTCATAGAATCATATGATGAAGCTATTGTATCTGAATGGGCAAACAGCATAAATGCCTCCAAGGCAAACGGCACCATGGTCATAGGATACAACCTCTCCCGGAACATCACCCTGACAAATGTGGACCTGTATTCAGATGAGTACACAGACATAGAAAGATACTGGGTACAGGGTGGCGACACGAACATGGAGTCCATGCTCAAGCTCATGGGTCAGAAGTTTGCACAAATATGGGAAAATGAAACTATTGGTGAACCTGAGATCATTCAGCCAAAGATCAATGTAACTTACATCATCAACTCAGACGTCGAAATATCTTTTATGGAAGAGGTTCTTGCTGAAAGAGAGGTTATCACAGAAAGGTTCAATGTCAAGGTCATGACAGGCACGGAAGCCATAAACAATGAAGTTGATGTGTCAAACGATGATATCATTATACTCTACATGCTGGGAGCTAACGAACTTCCTGAACTTAAGGACAGACTTCTTGCCGCAAAGGGCAACGGTGCACATATCGGCATGTTCGGCATGCTGGCAGATGTGTACGGAATAGCGACATTCGACATGGAAGCCTCACCGTACGACGCCCTGAAAGAGTATCGCACAAACAGCGGATACACTAATATGGAGAACTGGATCCGGTGCGCCGGCGCAATGCTCGGGGATGCCTATATACAGTACGCACCTGCGCAGGCACCTGATGTTCCGAAGAACGGTATATATCATCCTGATGCCTTCCCACTGATCTTTGAGAACAGCACCGAGTATATTGAATGGTATGCAGAACACGGATATAACTCATCTGCCCTTACAATAGGCGTGATCAGTAACGATTTTGGCCAGACGGCGATCTCGTTCACGGCTGAAGATGCACTCATCAGAGAGCTCGAGTCGAGAGGTTGCAATGTCATCCACACAACAGACGATGTTTGTGACGGAAATCTGGAGTATTTCACCAAAGACGGGGAAGTACTGGTCGATGCGATCATTTCAATGAAAGGATTCTATCTCAACTACAATGACCACGAGAAAGGAATAGAATACCTGCAGGATACGTACAATGTCCCTGTATTGAAAGCTGTCACTGACTATTACCAATCTCCTCAGGAGTACCTGGAAAATGTAAATGGGCTCAGTTCCACTTCTATTCCTTCCCAGGTCACGCAACCGGAGATAGACGGGCTTACTGATTACATCTGGATAGCCGGAAGGACCACAAATGAGGAGGGGGTATACTACTATGAGCCTCTCATGTCCCAGGTAGAATGGGTATGCGACAGGGCTGTTGCATGGGCAGAGCTGGGGGATATGAATAATTCCGACAAGAAGGTCACTATAATTTACTACAACCATGAGGGCGGCAAGAACAATATCGGTGCCAGCTACCTTGATATCGGTTCAAGCTTCACCCTTCTGCTAAATGAGATGATGGGTGCGGGATACGACCTTGGAGAGAACACGACAATTCCAAATGGCAGCGAATTTATTGACCTTTTCATTACCAGCAGGAACGTCGGAACCTGGGCCCCCGGAGAACTTGAGAAAGTCGTCGGATCCGGTCTTGTGACCATGCTTCCTGCCGAGGAGTACCTTGAATGGTATAATACACTGCCGGAAACTGTCCGCTCAGAGGTTGAGGGAACATGGGGAGAAGCACCTGGCAAGGTGATGACATATGAGAATGAAAGCGGGAAGTATTTTGTAATACCGACCATACAGCTTGGTAACGTCAATTTCATACCCCAGCCGACCAGGGCAGGACTTTCCGATGAATCGCTTATATACCATAATTCATCGATACCTCCAACACACCAGTATCTTGCAACTTACTTCTGGATCAATAACGTATACGATGCAGATGCCATGATCCACTTCGGTACCCACGGCACACAGGAATGGTTACCTGGCAATGAAGTAGGGCTCTGGAGATACGATTATCCGTCCATCATGGTGGCTGAAACACCTGTTGTCTATCCTTATATTATGGATAATGTCGGAGAAGGCACACAGGCCAAGCGCCGCGGCAATGCAGTTATAATCGACCACCTGACACCACCAATAATTGAAGCCGGCCTCTATGGTGACCTTGCCACCATGCACGAGAAGATCCACAACTATGAGGATGCAAAGGGCAGCAATGATACCGGAATGATGGCACTCTATCGCAACAGTACGATACAGCTGTATGAGAACCTAAGTCTTGGAGAGGATATGGGAACCTCAACTGATGAGCTGTCTGCCATGACAGATAATGAATTTGAATATTTCCTGGACAGTGTTCTGCATGATTACCTGCACGAACTGCAATCAGAGCTCATGCCTTACGGACTTCACATATTCGGTGTTGCACCGGAAGATCATAAACTTACCTCCATGGTAAAATCCATGCTGGGTGACGATCTCACGGACCATATCTATGCTGTGTTACCCAAGATCAACGGAACTGAAGAGGACTGGGCAACAGAAGCAGATTCTGATGCCATGTTACTTTTGAATGCTACATTGCTGAATGGAACCAACGTGTCAGGTGCCCAGCTTGAGATACTTGGCCTTACGGACGATAATATTACAGCAGACCTTGAACTGGCGATCAGGTATGCCGATAACCTGTCCCTGACAACCCGGGAGATAGACCAGACATTACGGGCACTCAATGCAGAGTATATAGAACCGGGCACCGGCAACGACCCGATCCGTAATCCTGAAGCATTGCCTACCGGAAAGAACTTCTACAGCTTCGACCAGAGGACCATACCTGATGAAGAGACCGAGGCAATGGGGCGTGAAATAGTCAATACCTGGCTGGACTCATATTATGCACAAAATGGCACCTATCCCAACAAAGTAGCTTTTGTTCTCTGGTCTGTTGAGACCATGCGCCATGAAGGACTCATGGAAGCGCAGATATACGAGCTTCTGGGTGTTGAACTTAAGAGGACCAGCGGAAGAATAACAGGATTTGAAGTTATCCCGGAAGAAGAGATGACCCATCCGAGAATTGATGTGTTGCTTGTGCCTTCAGGACTCTACCGTGACACTTTCCCATACCAGCTGGAACTAATGGATACTGCGGTACGCATGGTTGCAGACCTCAATGAGACGAATGAGACAAACTACGTAAGGATGAACTCACTCATAATAGAGGATGCTATGCTGGAAAGCGGGTACAATGAAAGCGTTGCACAGAATATCTCAAGGTCGAGGATCTTCAGTGAAGCACCGGGAACCTACGGTACCGGAGTGACAGGAGCAGTAGAAGCAAGCGATACCTGGAGCAACACATCCGGGATTGCCGACCTGTTCATTTCCAGAATGGCAAATGTCTACGGGACAAGTGTATGGGGAGACAACTATGAGGATGTTTTCAAACTGAACCTGATGGGAGTAGATGCAGCTATCCACAGTGATACATCTAACCTCTATGGCCTTATGGACAATGACGATTACTACCAATACCTGGGAGGACTCGGGCTTGCTGTAAAAACACTTACAGGCACAGCTCCCTCAATGTTTGTTGCAGACCTTACAAGTGTGACCGATCCCGGAATAATCACACTTGAAGAAGCCTTCAGTAAAGAGCTGGCAGCCCGGTATCTCAATCCGAACTGGATTAACGGAATGATGGAGTTTGATTATGCCGGCGCCAGGGAAATGATGAAGTCTGTAGAGTACATGTGGGGCTGGGAGGCTACCACCTCCGATCTTGTGACTGATTCCGACTGGGACAAGATGTATGAGACATATATACTGGATTCACAAAATATTGGCGTGGATGAATTCCTTAAGGAAAATGCATACCAGTACCAGTCCGTCACAGCCAGGATGATCGAGACCATAAGGAAAGATTCCTGGGATGCATCAGATGAGGTGTTGCAGAACCTGGTAAAGGAATACGTTGAGTCGGTTGCCGAGAACGGTGTCACATGCTGTCACCATACATGCGGTAATCCACTACTGAATGAATACATCCAGGGTGTGATGACGACGACCGGGGTTGTTGACACTGCAACTGCGGCAGAATATAAGAGGCTCATGCAGGAAGCAACACAGGTTACTGCAAGTGAATCGGCAACAACTGAAAGCACTAGCACCAGCCGAAGCAGCAGTCCGACCGGCACTGATCTGAAAATCGCCGAATCCGGTTCAGGCTCATCCAACAAGACACTAGAAGCTGATGGTGGTGCCGGGATGGACATGGACTCACAGGTCCAGGATTCGCAACAATCGACTCCCGATAATTATGTTGAAGGCTATGAGATGACAAAGGAAAGTGTCACACAGCCGGAAAGCAGCAATTTCTCGTTCTCGGGCTCTGACATAATAGCTTCCATACTAGTGCTTATCGGAGTAGGAGCGGTCTACATGGGGTTCTCAAAGAGGAGGAAAATGTAAGGTATAAGATACCGGTTATTCATGCCAGCGGAGTTCTGGCATTTTTTTATTTATTTCATAGTCTTTTTTATAGTTATTACTGTTTTCTGTTTTATTGTTGTGATCCTTAGTCTGAAACAATTGTTTGAAATTAATAGTAGTAATAATATAGCACCTATAAGATACATATCTAATTTTATATACATGCAAACCCAGATATGCTAAGAGTTACGGATAGATCCTGTAATGTCGGCTAAAAAGCGGAAGTCTGGCAATGTACAAAAAAGTACTGTTCTTGTTGAGTATTATTTTACTCTTCCTCATCATTCCAATCGCTGTGGGCGATAAAAGTGAAATACATGAAAATGACAATGCGAATACTATTCACCTCAAAGCTGGCCCGATACATACGGATGCTGTTCCTGCTGCTGCGAATGAAAGAAGAGAAGTTCCTACTGCATCCGTTGCATCTTATTCAATTGAGCAGACAGGCAATAATGATAGCCAGGAACGTTATTACATTGTGCAATTCAAGGGGCCCGTACTTGAAGAATGGAAAGATGAACTGGCAGGGACCGGAGCTGTCCTGTTCGATTATATCCCCAATAACGCTTTTGTCATAAGGATGGACACCCTGCAAAAAGAGCAGGTGGATTCCCTTGATTTCGTGAAATGGACAGGAGAATATAAGGCATCCTACAAACACAGGCTTGACACCGGAAATGGTGAAAACATACCGATCTCTTCATCAGCTCAAGAGAATGTGGACATTGTCGTGCTTCTCTTTGATGGCAGCGACAAACAGAAGATCGCAGAAGAGATAACTTCACAAGATGCTGAAGTCATGGAAAGTTCCGGCAATGTCCTGAGGGTCAGGATCGCCATGGATAAAATAGAGAACATTGCATCCATTGAAGGCGTCAGCTGGCTGGAAGAGTACACGGAGCCTGTTATATCCAATGATATTGCTGCAGGGATAATCGGCGTGAGCCCTGTCTACAACAACTACAGCTTGAACGGAACAGGGCAGATAGTGGCTGTATGTGATACAGGACTTGATACAGGCGTCAATAACGCATCCATGCATGCAGACATCCGGGGAAGGATCCTGGATATCAGTGATTACCTCAATGACGGAGCCGGCGACCAGAGCGGACATGGTACACATGTGGCCGGTTCTGTGCTTGGGAGTGGCTTGCTGTCAGATGGTAAATACAAAGGCATGGCTCCCGGAGCACGGCTTGTTTTCCAGGCAATTGGTACGAATAAAGGCGAGCTTACGGGTGTTCCGGCAGATCTGAGCGTTCTTTTCCAGAAGGCATATGAGAAGGGAGCAAGGATCCATACCAATAGCTGGGGATACACCTATGATATCGGGAAATATACGATGTATGCATCCCAGGTGGACAGCTTCATGTGGGAACATCCTGACATGCTGATATTGTTCTCTGCAGGCAATCAGGGAGTAGACCTGAACAAGATAGACGGAGTGGTGGACCAGAACTCGATCACCCATCCCGGAACAGCAAAGAACTGTCTCACAGTAGGAGCTTCTGAGAGCTACAGGCCGGCCCTTAGCACTATATACGGAAACCAATGGACATTTAGTATAAATCCTATTTACTCAGATCGCACGGCAAACAACCCTGCAGGAATAGTAGCACTTAGCGGCCGCGGACCAACAGATGACGGCAGGATAAAACCGGACCTCATTGCTCCGGGAACACAGATCCTTTCTGTCAGATCCAGTTTAAGCCCGGGTGCAGGCTATTATACCTACATGAGCGGCACAAGTATGGCCACACCCATTACTGCCGGAGCAGCAGCACTGGTCAGGCAATACTACATGGATATAGAAGGCTTGCCAGGCCCAAGCGCTGCCCTGATAAAAGCCACCCTGATCAATGGCGCCCAGGATATGACCCCGGGACAGTACGGAACCGGGATCACTCAGGAAATTAAGGGCTGGCCTGATAATTCACAGGGCTGGGGACGTGTTGACGTTGAGAGTTCACTGTTCCCGGAGTATCCGGAAGTTATTGCATATTCTGATAATTATAACAAAGCAGGCCTGACCACTTCACAATCATGGAACCGGGACTACAATTACATCAAGGAAGGAGAAACAGTAAAAGCAACACTTGTGTGGACCGATCATCCGGGGTCCCCTGCTTCTGCAGTGATGCTTGTGAATAACCTTGATCTTAAAGTCACGGGTCCCGCTGCAACTTACTATGGGAACGGGAAGTTAGACGCTTTGAACAACGTGGAGGCAGTCAGGATAGGCAATGCATCACCGGGAAACTACAGGTTTGATGTCACAGGAAAGAACGTGCCAAACGGCCCCCAGGGTTTTGCGCTGGTCCTTTCTTTTACCTGTGAGAATAATGAGTTCCCCGCAGGCAGCTCATCTACAACTGATAGTATGACCCCGGTAGCTGTCGATATTGTCCATCCGGCAGGAGTGAATAAAAATTCCATACGTATGGAGATCAACGGTAACCCCGTACCTTTCACGGCCGTGGACATATCCGGAGGCTACCGGATAAGATATACTACCCCAACCCCCTACCAGAGTGGAAAATACAACGTACATGCCACAGCACTGACAGCGAAGGGGAAAGCATTCTCATATGGATGGGATTTCAATGTAAAGCCTGTTATCACAAGTTTCAGGGTTGCAGGGCTTGATCCGGTAGTGTCCGGGATCATTAATGAAGAAGCGAAGACCATATCTATGGTCGTTCCTTACGGGACATCTGTAAAAGCATTGATACCGACCATCGTGCACAACGGATTAAGTATTTCACCTGCTACAGATATTGTACAGGACTTCACAAACCCGGTGACCTATACTGTGACATCTGCAGATAGAACCGCTCAGAAATATACGGTTACTGCAGCAACAGCAGCGAATCCGGCTAAATCGATAACAAGTTTCAAATTTGCAGGGCTTGATCCTGCAGTGGCTGGTGTTGTAAGCGAGATCTCAAAGACAGTAACACTGAAGGTTCCCCTGGGTACAGATATCACATCACTGGTACCAACCATTGAACACACCGGAATGAGCATCTCTCCCGGAACCGGAGTTGAACAGAATTTCAAAAGCCCTGTAACTTATACTGTAACAGCTGCAGATGGCACTACTCAGAAATATACAGTTACTGTGACGACTGTGGAAAACTCGGCCAGATCAATAACAGGTTTCAGATTCACAGAACTTGATCCGGTAGTGACCGGTGTGATAAACGAAAGATCACGTACTGTTTCCCTAAAAGTTCCATATGGGACGAATATTACAGCACTCGTGCCAGCTATAGAGCATACAGGAGCAGGCATATCGCCTGAGACAGGAGTGGCACAGAACTTCACAAAGCCAGTAAGCTACACAGTAAGGGCTCCTGATGGCACCACTCAGGGATATACAGTGACCGTCAGCGTAGCATCAAGTACAGAGAACTTACCGGTTCCGACGTCCACCGGTGGAGGAGGCGGAGGTGGAGGTGGAGGAGGCTCCACAGGAGAAAGAACTGAGAATATTGAATTAAAGGACGTAAGCTCCATATTTGTTGGCAGGGACCTTGTCAGGTTCGATTTCAAAAACCCCGCCAACGATATACAGTATATAGAATACATCTCCCTGAAGAACTCCGGCACCATAACTGCAACCATAGAAATGTTAAAGGACAGGTCCTATCTTGCCAGTTCGTCGCCTGAAGGGCCTGTCTACAGGCATGTAAATATATGGCTCGGGAAAAGCGGATATGCCACGGAAGCAAATATCATGGATCCAGTGATTGTATTCAGAGTTGATACACAATGGATGGACGACTATAACATAGACCCCGCCTCTGTCGTACTTAACAGATACAGCGACGGTGCCTGGAGCGAACTTCCCACGAAGCACACGGGATCTGATGAGAACTATCTTTACTTTGAGACAGAGACATCCGGCTTCTCTCCTTTTGCGATCACAGGCAAAAACCTGCTGAATGAATCGGCACTGCACAGTGCACCTGACACTATGTTCTCTACAAGTTCAGATGACGATGTAATTGATGCCGTAGATCCCATAGACACAAAAGTAAACGAAACACAGCCCGAGAAAACCTTGCCTGCCCTTTCAGCTACTATCACGTTGCTGATAGTCTCTTTTGTCTGCTTCCTTATCAGGAAGCAGTAACTTTTTCTTGCGATGATGGACGACTGTTTCAATATGACATACCTGTTTTTATTAAACATTAATTATAAATATATTTGAAATCATATATGTGCATTCAGTATACGACCGACAGGTGTTGGCTAATGCACACTAAAAACAAAGTCCTTATCAAACTCATTTTTGTAATTATGATAACAGCCTTCTGTGCTTCGGGAAACACAGATACTACTGATCCTGATAATAACAGTTTACTTCTTTTAAAAGCAGGATACATAAATACAGATACAATTGAGGAGCCGGCAGGACAGAGTGATGAACATGAGCCTATAGGTTACACTACCCAGTCCATAGAAAATACGGAGAAATACTATATTGTGCAATTCACAGGCCCTGTACATGACGCATGGAAACATGAAATAACATCACTTGGAGCTACTATTTACACTTATGTTCCAAATAATGCATTCGTTTTCAAAATGGATGAAAATGTAAGGTCCCGGACGGATGCACTGGATTTTGTAAAGTGGACAGGAGAGTACGAACCATTCTACAAGTATGAGCCTGAACTGACAGACAACGCAAACATACAGCTCTCAGGATCAGGACCTGAAACTAACAGCACTTACTATGTACTGCTTTTTTCCTCAGAGGACAACGAAAAGGTGACAGATGCGGTCATATCAATGAAAGGAGAGGTCTTTTCAGGCTCAGGGAATATTCTAAAAGTACAGATCCCGGCATCCCGGCTGCCTGAGATAGCTTCGCTCAATGAGGTCAGCTGGATAGAAGAGTATATGCAGCCTAAAATCCTTAATGATGTCGCTGCAGATATCGTTACCGTGGATAACATAAGTAACAGCTACGCACTGAAAGGAAGCGGACAGATAGTGGCTGTATGTGATACAGGACTTGATACGGGTGTCGGTGATAGTACTATGCATGCAGACCTTCGGGGAAGGATACTAAGTCTCATTGATCTGGGAAACGATGGAAGCGCTGCTGACCAAAATGGTCATGGGACTCACGTGGCTGGATCCGTACTGGGGAACGGAGCCCTTTCAGAAAGGCTATATAGCGGAATGGCACCGGAGGCCAGACTTGTATTCCAGGCAGCAGGAGACAGCACTGGCAACTTATATCTGCCGACTGACATGAATAACGATCTTTTCAAGCCGGCATATGACAGGGGTGCAAGAATCCATACCAATAGCTGGGGAAACTCATCAGTAAGTGGGACATATGATGTGCTTTCACAACAGGTAGACAGCTTCATGTGGGAACATCCTGACATGCTGATCCTTTTCGCTGCAGGGAACAAGGGTATAGATTCGGACTCAACCGGAGTTATTGATACTGATTCAATTGTGTCCCCGGGGACGGCAAAGAACTGTCTCACAGTAGGAGCTTCTGAGAACTACAGACCATCATGGACCAGTTATACGTATGGACTGAACTGGCCATTAAGATACCCTGTATATCCGGTATCTGCTGATTACCTGGCAAACAACCCTAATGGCATTGCCGCATTTAGCAGCAGAGGGCCAACAGATGACGGCAGGATAAAACCGGATCTTGTTGCACCAGGAACCTTTATCTTCTCTACCAGATCCAGTTTAAGCCAGGGTGCCGGCTATTATACCTACATGAGCGGCACAAGTATGGCCACACCCATTACTGCCGGAGCAGCAGCACTGGTCAGGCAATACTACATGGATATAGAAGGCTTGCCAGGCCCAAGCGCTGCATTGATAAAAGCCACCCTGATCAATGGTGCCTATGACATGACCCCTGGACAGTACGGAACCGGGACCACCCAGGAGATCACGGGCCGGCCTGATAATTCACAGGGCTGGGGGCGTGTTGACGTTGAGAATTCCATATTCCCTCATAATTCTGTGGCAGTAA
>DANZ01000099.1:0-15485 GCA_002501695.1 Methanolobus sp. UBA474
AGCTCCACTCTGCCGATAAGCCTCTGGATAGCATCCACCGCGCGGTTTGCATGCACCACGCCGATCATGCCCACGCCTGCCAGCCTCATATCAGCAAAGATCACAAAATCCCTGGTCTTGCGCACCTCGTCGTAAATAGTATAGTCAGGGCGCACCAGCAGCAGCACATCGGCAGTGTTCTCCATATTGCCGTCAAGGGGTGCGTACTGGGTTATTTCAGGCGGCACCTGCAGGTCGCGGGGAGACTCCATGGTCTTTACTACGAACCCCTTGTCATTCAGGAAAGTTGCGATACCTGCGGCGAAGGTGGACTTTCCTGCTCCGGGAGGCCCGGCTATAAGTATGCCCCTCTGGGCGCGTATCCTTTCCTTGAGCATCTCGCTCATGCGGTACTGGTCAAGAGATACAGACGCCACCGGGCGCACGATAGTGATCTCCATATCATCCGAGAAAGGCGGGTTGGCTATGGCGATCCTCATATTTCCTATCTGCAACACCGATGCCCCGGTAAAGGAGAGCTCAAAGAAAGAGTTCTGGTCGGAGCGCGCCCGGTCCATAAGTTCCCTGGAAATCTCTTTCAGTTCATAGAATGTGCAGGGCTCATCCCTTATCTGCACATACCTGACCTCCCGGATGGAGCCTTTCTTAGCCATGGGAGATACTTTATTCTTCAGGTGCACCGACATGGTATCAGGTGTGAAGAACTTATCTACTATAAGAGGCCCCCGTTCCCTGAACTCCGGCTTCACAAAATCGACATCGATCCCTTTTGCCCTTGCAACCATGGACTGGATGCGGTCCCCGGTTATGAACTTTCCTCCCGCCTCTCTTGCAGTCTCACGTATAAGGGCATCGATCTCTCCCCCTCTTGCGAGTTTCACCTGATCGAGATTTGGTCTCTTCCCACAAAAATGGATCTTGATGGCTCCTTCTATCGCCATCTCCTGCAGTCTCTGGAGCTCTTCAAGCCCTCTGAATCCGATCTCCAGTCCCCGGTTAGCCTGGGCTTCAAGTTCTGCAACTACTGCTTCAGGTATGCAGACCTCATGATCTTTATAATCTCCCCTTTCCACGCCCGCAGAAACAATGCCGTCAATGACAGAACTTGTATCAGGTATTATCCTTTGTGCATTCTTTTTGCCTTCTTTCATAGTGAAGGTTTATGCATTGGATTATATAATTCAGTTGCGACCCGCAAAATATCCGGGGAGTCTCCCACTACGGAAGGTTATCTCAAGCTTTCGTAAGATCAACCTTCAGTAAACGTCTTCCGGATCAAAGACCTTCTCGCCGGTGATCTTTCCTTCCATATTGCGATAGAAGCATGACCTGTATCCTGTATGGCATGCGCCGCCTTCCTGCTCTATCATGAGGAGCACTGCGTCCATATCACAGTCGATGTACATTTCTTTAACTGTCTGCAGATGGCCCGAGCTCTCGCCTTTTTTCCAGAGTTTGCCCCGGCTTCGGCTCCAGTAATGCACAATGCCTGTTTCAATTGTCTTCCGGAGTGCTTCCTTATTCATGAAAGCGCACATGAGCACTTCCTTTGTGGTATTGTCCTGTGCAATGGCCTGAATGAGCCCGTTCTCGTATTTCAGATCGTCTATGTTGATCATATTGGTCACTTGATGTTATGGAATACTTTAATAGTAAGCAACAATCACTAATTGATATATACTATAAAAGCCTATTATTGTATTATCTAAATATAATTCATATCATATAGTAATCGGTTGCGCATTTGAGAAAGGTGAGAAAATGGATTTCAGTTTTGAGGGTACCGGTGGCTATCGTGTCCCGACGGGTATAGGAGGGCTGGACATACAGCTTGGAGGAGGTGTGCCCACCGGGGCAACCATTCTTGTGCTTGCAGAGCCGGGAGCTAATGCCGACCTGTTTGCCAGGCAGTTCGTCCAGGGCGGCCTCCTGAACAATGAAGAGGTATATTATTTTTCTTCAGAGCATCCTGTGCAGGAGATAATTTCCGAGATGCGGGGCATGAAAATAGATGTCCTCAAACATATGGACAACAGCTCGCTTGAGTTCATTGATGCCTACAGCCCCAGGTTCTATAACGTGCTTCCCAAGGAGTTCACAAATACCATTTCTGCAAAGGATTTCCTTAAAAAGGGAACAGACTCCATGAACATGTTAAAGGGTACTGTGGTGCAGAAAAGGATGAACAAGTATCGCGGTGTGATCGATTCCATATCCTACTTCCTGCGATCATATCCCCTGCATAACGTAGTTGAAGCCATTGAGATAATGTCCTCTGTCGGAAAAGCCACGGGAGCGATCCAGCTGATATTGATGACCAGCGGCATGCATGATCATATCACGGAGAACAACCTCAAACACATTTGTGACGGCGTCATCGAACTAAGGCTCAAGGAGCATGGAAGCGAGATCGAGCGCACCATTCTGATAAGAAAGATGCGTGGCATGCTGGTCCCGAATAGGACCATTCCCTATGTGGTCACTGCCAAAGGTATCGAGCTTGAGACCACTACAAGAGTGCTCTGATAGCAGAAAGCTATGTGTTTTTCTGTTTTTCCGTTAATACCCAATTGCTTATCTTTTTATTTGATGAGCCCTATTTTAGTCTTTAAAACAACGGATGCTGATTTTCATGAAACAGGACCTAGTGCGGATATTAAAGGATATATTCACCTCTGCTGGCTATGTTGTCGTTGATTCTTACCAACATGACCTGATCGCCGAGAAGAACGCGCAGAAGACATTCATCAAGCTTGCTGTGCATTCCGATCTTGCTGAAATGAACAGTTTCCTCAATATGATAACCGGCGGCGATGGGTTGTATGTTGTGACAGGGAAAGCTGACAGGGAACTTCTACAGCATGCCCAGAATGCCGGTATCAGGGTATGGGACCGCGATGATGTGGCACTGCAGATAGGCAGGGCTGTACTTGCTGATATTGATGGCAGTGCCGGTGAGCTTGACCTGCTGGGCGCTCCCGTGAAAAAGGTCGTATCCAGGGCGGACGAGGCTGCAAAAATGGCCATCGATGCGATATTCGGTGGCGGGGGTTCCCGAAGGGAGGAACCTGTTGCACAGGGAAGTCCTCTGCTCGCCCGCATGTCACAGCGAGCCGAGAGAGTTCCTGAAAGGGCTTTTGAAAGATCTCCGGAAAGAATGCCGGAAAGATCCCCTGAGCAAACTTTTGAAAGAGAACCTGCAATAGCTCCGTCGGCACCCGTTCAGGCCGTAACGCAAAGGGAGGCTCCCCCTGCCCTGGACCCTGGCAGCATTATCCTCAATCTGCGTGCCGCACCCCTTAATGTGACAAAGGATCACGCCATATCCATAGCAAAGCCTCACATCTATACCTACCAGGATATCATTCTGAAACTCGTACCCTTCTGGCATTATGACTATCACCTCAAAAGCGAACAGAGGTACCGGTTAAAGATCGTGGACATCACGGGGGAAGGCGCAGGATGCCTGAGTGCCCTTAACGGACAGAATGAGAATTTCGTGCTGCACGATGTGCGTGAAAGCATAGCTATCCCGGATATACCTTATGAGATAAGGCAGTTCGCCAGTACAAAGGATGATGCCAGGAAGAACATGCTTGCCAGGATAATCGAAGAGCATACAAAGGACCTGCGCTTTGACAACACCCAGGGGGATACTATCATTTCCGAGCATAAGCGCTTCAAGCCCTCACTCGCTGACATCCAGTTGAACCTCGATCTGGTCTATGTGCCCATCTGGGAGGTAAAGGGCCCGCGTAACTCTATCGAGATAAACGCTTACAGTGCAGAAATGCTGCATAATCCCGTGGATGACGACGCTGAGTTTGTCTAAGGCCAGGGCCGGGGTGTCGTCTCAGCCGTTCGTACATGTACGAATATTTTATATAACAATAACTCATATAAAGGATTACCCAGTAAATCACCTTGTAGTAAGTTAAATAAGAGGACTTAATATGGTAGAAGTAAGCGAGAAAGCAGCATCAGAATTGAAATCCCTTCTTCAGGAGCAGGATAAGCAGGATTACTCTTTGAGGATATTCATCGCAGGCACGAGCTGTTGTGGCGTACAATATGGAATGTCCCTGGATAATGACATCAGTGAGGATGAAGACATTGTGGAAGAGAAGAACGGATTGAAGATCGTCATGAACAAGAACGATATAGATGGCCTCTCCACAGCAACCATTGACTACATTGAAGGGCCGCAGGGCAATGGTTTTATCATTGACAATGCCTCTTCCGCAGGTTCATGCGGTACTTCTTGTGGTGGCGGCTGTCACTAAAAGTAGTGAATGCATGTACGAATATTTGAATGAATAAGGATTGGGTATTTCTATAAGGTGATTGTATGCTTCCGGGAATTGGCGGTAGGGGAATGAACCCCGCAAAAGTCAAGCAAATGATGAAACAGATGGGTATAAACGTTAACGAGATCAACGATGTGCAGCAAGTGATAATCAGGACCCCTGATAAGGACATCGTGTTCAATGATGCTAGCGTTTCTGTGATGACCGCTCAGGGTGTCGATACTTACCAGATAGTAGGCACCCCGGAAGAGATCACCAGGGAAGTTGAGATCCCCGAAGATGATGTGAGACTGGTCGCAGAGCAGACCGGAGTCCCGGTAGAAAAGGCAAGGCAGGCATTGAAGGATGCCAGCGGCGACCTTGCAGAAGCTATCCTGGCTCTCTCATCTTAACTCTTTCCTTTTTTACAGATATCTTTGATCGTGTAACTTTGTTTTTACGATCGCCCAATTTTCTCAGACCACAATAGACTTATATTAATATAATGATTATACGTGATATATCCGGTGAAAAGCTTCCTGTAGTCAGCGGTTGCAAGACAGGTCAGTCTGGCTTTCTCATCTTACCACTTTGGGTTTGCATCCGATTCCTGATGCATGATGTACGCTTGCGGGCGTAAAGCTGCATACATTGGCCTGAAATCCCACCCCGGCCCCGGAATATACCATCATTGATAGTCTGCATTCGAGGTGAACATGTCTGAGCATTTTGATGTGAAACTGAACGGCAGGAGTTACCTGCCAGCTCCTTCCATGAAAGAGAACTCATGGATACAGGATTATGAAACTGCCTACAGTGAATTTCTCAAAGATCCTGAGAAACACTGGGAAAATATTGCTGAAGAACTTGATTGGTTCAGGAAATGGGACCATGTCAGGGAATGGGAGCACCCGCATGCAAAATGGTTCACCAATGCTAGGCTGAATATAACTTATAATTGCCTGGACCGCCATATATTCAATGGCAAAAGGAACAAGGTCGCAATAATATGGGTTGGTGATGATGGCAAAGAGCGTGTGATCACATATCGCCAGCTTTACCGTGAGGTCCTGAAATTTGCCAACGGCCTCAAGTCATTGGGTGTGGTCAAAGGAGACAGGGTGTGCATCTACATGCCGCTTGTGCCTGAACAGATAATCGCCATGCTGGCGTGTGCCCGTATAGGCGCTGTCCACAGCGTTGTCTTTGGCGGTTTCGGGTCCAATGCACTGCATTCAAGGATCAAGGATGCACAGGCAAAGATCGTCATCACCGCAGATGCCGCTATAAGGCGTGGCAAGCGTATTGACCTTAAATCCCTGGTTGACAAGGCAGTTGTAAATGCCTCATGCGTGGAAAAGATAATTGTGCTCAGGAGAATGTCTCCTCCGATGGAGCTCTTCTCGGAGATCGAGGTCGACTTTAATGATATCCTGGAAAAAGAGGACAGGGACTGCGAGCCTGTATCAATGGATTCCGAGGATCCCCTCTTCATCCTCTATACCAGCGGCACCACAGGGCCTGCAAAAGGCATTGTCCACACCTGTGGCGGCTATATGGTGGGCACTTATTATACCACCAAATATGTGCTGGACCTCAAAGACAGCGATGTAATGTGGTGTACAGCCGACCCGGGCTGGATAACAGGGCACAGCTACATAGTGTATGGTCCGCTCTCACTCGGTGCCACAATCCTGATCACCGAGGCGACCCCGGACTACCCTGACCCGGGCGTCTGGTGGAACATCATAGAAGAGTTCGACGTGACCGTATTCTACACAGCCCCTACAGCTATCCGTATGTTCATGAGGCAGGGTGAGCAGTGGCCGCAACAGTATAACCTTAATTCCCTCCGGATACTGGGTTCTGTAGGTGAGCCCCTTAACCCGGAGGCTTTTGAATGGTACTACAGTGTCATCGGCAAGAACAGATGCCCCGTCCTGGACACCTGGTGGCAGACGGAAACGGGCATGCACATGATCACGACGACCGTAGGCGAGCCCATGAAGCCTGGATTTGCAGGCCGTGCCGTTCCGGGCATCGTTGCGGACGTTGTCGATAAGAACGGCCATCCCGTGCCTCCGGGTACCGGCGGTCTTCTTGTCATTAAGGAACCATGGCCATCGATGATGAGGACAGTATACGGTAATGATGAAAGGTACAGGCAGTACTGGAGCACCATCGGCAATTATTACAGTGCAGGAGACCTTGCTGTGAAGGACGAGGACGGATATATCATGATACTTGGCCGTTCTGACGATGTTCTCATAGTCGCAGGCCATAATATCGGCAGTGCGGAAGTGGAAAGCGCACTTGTATCCCACGAGGCCGTTGCTGAGGCAGCGGTCATAGGCAAGCCCGACCCCCTCAAAGGGGATTCCATTAAAGCCTTCATCATACTGCGCGTAGGCTACAAGCCCAGCGATAAGCTCAAGCTGGACCTTGTATATCATGTAAGGATGGATCTGGGCCCTATCGCCATACCATCGGAAATAGAGTTTGTGGAATCCCTGCCGAAGACCCGCAGCGGTAAGATCATGAGGCGGGTGCTCAAAGCAAGGGAGCTTGGCATGGATCCGGGAGACCTCTCCACCCTGGACGACTGAGCTTCACCTTTTCCTTTTTTCCGGTCCCCTCTGAAAGGTATCCATTCCCGGTTACCCTCACAGGTTCAGCGCTTTGGGTTTCCTTTTACCCGCTTGTTGCCAAGCTCTATATCCACCTTTACTTTTCTTACTGCAAGATCTGCTGCAAGCCCTCTGAGCATCCACCTCAGGGCAGATGCCTGATGCCGTACATCCTGCGATAATTCCTTCTGGACAAGGGCAGCTGCATTTTCACCGGCCTGCTCCTTCAGGTCTTCTATCCTTATCCTGGAAAACGGATCAAGTCCGCCCACTCTTAATCCCGCGAAGTCCTTGAACCCGGGAGAAGGATGCGTGTTCAGCTGGTTGATCTGCACTCTGAGCCCGGGAGAGGCTCCGGAGGTGTTCACGTCCGCTATGACCTTTCTTTCAGCCGGCCTTGCTGGTGCGTCAGCTGGCATTGCCAGTCTGTCAGCTGTGCTGTTCTCATTGCGCGGGATCCATTTGAACGCTACCTTAAGCCCGCTTGTGTGTATGAGCGATGCTATCTGTCCGTTGATCTGCGCAAGGTTCTCATTATTTATCTTCCATTTTCCTGACATCTGGTTAATGACCAGCTGGCTGTCACCGCATACCTTAAGAGGACCTTTTCCGCCAAGAGCCAGGTAATTTGCTATCCCCTCCCGGAGTGCGGTGTACTCGGCCACATTGTTGGTGTTCATGGGTGAACGTTGCTTCTCTTTCCTTCCTTCAGTGCAGTCGTTTCTGCTCTCCCAGTTAATGACCCATCCAAATCCCATCCTTCCTCCCGGATTGGGATCGCAGGAGCCGTCAAAGTTCAGTTGGTCCATAGCCTATCTCAACCGTCTCTTTGTTTTTTTAGTTGTCTGTCGGCCTGGCAATGAATGCTTCCATGCATATATGATATGTCTCCCTGTTTACTGCCGGCAATAGTCCGGCCTACAGCAACAGTTATGAAGTATGTAAACTAAATACCACTGTTTACAGGTGATATGATGGTTGATTTCTTTGATCTCTACTTATCCGAGGACTGCCCCTACGGTGACGAGACCACCGAGCTCCTGGGTATCGGGGGCAAGGGAAGGCTGCGTATCATGTCGAGGGAGCATGGCGTTGCCGCCTGCATGGATGATCTGGGTGATCTCTACCGGAAGAACGGCCTTGAAGTTGTCAGCAGTCTAGGCAACGGTGCCGAGTTCAATGCCCATGATGTGATATTCGAGGCGCAGGGCGACCTGCCTTTACTTTTCAGGCTATGGAGGGTATCGCAGACCTTTCTTTCACTCGTGTGCGCCATTGCTTCAAACACCCGCTTTTGTGTGGAACTGGCACATAAGGTCAATCCTGATCTGATAATAGCTACCAGCAGGAAGACGCACCCCGGTTTTCGCAAATACGAGCTCAAGGCCGTAAAGATAGGCGGAGGGCAGCATCATCGCAATTCACTGAGCGACTCTGTCCTGATAAGCCAGAACCATCTCAATGTCATTGAGAACTTCGGCAGGCTGAGGTCTACCCGGAAAATAGAGATAGAACCTCGCAGCAGGGAGGAGGCATATAAGTACGCGCCTCTTGCGGACGTGTTGCTGCTTGACCATTTCAGTCCTGAGGAACTCGGATCGATCGTACCTGAACTCCGTGCTCTGAATCCGGGGATAGAGATAGCCGTGGGTGGCATTGATCTGAAAAGAGCTGCAGAATATGCAGGATCTGCCGATATCATCGTGACCAGTGAGCTCTATTATTCAAAGCCGCTGGACCTGACCGCAAAAATAAGGAAGGTATAGTTTAAGGTCGTTCTGGCAGTATACAGCAAACTATATATCTGATTAACACTGAGGTTGTGTGTATAATTTGCATGACCGCTGTATATGGGCTATGTTACCGGTACAATTGCCGGGAATATCTTCATCCCGGAGCATGCCGGTAAAACAGTTATATCAACAGGTCATTCTTACCTTTAACAGTTCTCAACTCAGATAAAAGGTGTTAACATGAGCAAACCTGAACTATTGGATTTTAGTGCAACGTGGTGCGGACCCTGTAAGATGCAGAAGCCTTTCCTTGATAAAGTGAAGGAGGAATTCGGGGACAAAGTCGAAGTAAAGGTCATCGATGTTGACCAGAACCAGGAACTTGCGTCAAAGTATGCCATCCAGGCAGTTCCAACCCTTCTGATCCTGAAGGACGGCAATCCTGTAAAGCGCTTTACAGGCGTCACCACTGCAGGCGTGCTGATCGAAGAGCTGAAAAAGGTGCTTTGAGCATCTTTACTTTTTTTACATCCCAGGTCTTTCATTCATACTACATTGCCCCTTTTTGAAAAGGCGTAAATACTATTAGATTAATCCCTGTTCGAGGAATGCGGATATTGCAGGAAATGATCGATTTTGGGGTAATGGTCTTCAGACAGAAGAATACAAACGGTACCTTCAAGCCTCATCTTTCAATCAAGTTCCGGTCAGACACGGGAAAACTGGTCACTTTTTCCATCGACACCACAAGGACTCCTGCGAAATATGCTCAGCCTGACGCTTATCTTATTACTCATGCGCACTCTGACCACCACGGCAAGTCCGCCATGCTCTCGGAGCGCGCCGTATGTTCTGACAAGACCGCCCTCGCTCTTGAGATAAGGCATGACAGGGCCTATAAGGGCAGGACTATGGAAGTCGGCGGTTCCATTGATGTGAACGGTGTAACAGTCACCGCCTATCCAAACTTCCATACGGTAGGCTCCACGTCCTTCTACTGGGAGAACGACGTTGGTACGCGGATCCTGGTCACAGGGGATGTGAAGGATGCCTCCCTGCTTCCCAAATGCGATGTGCTCATCACCGAGGCCAATTATGGCGATCCCGGGGATGCGACCTGTTATTTTGATGACGATATAATGGGCTTCAGGGATGTCTTGCAGGGCAATGCATGCGTCGCCTTCGGAGCCTATGCTTTCGGTAAGGCCCAGCGAACCGTGGAGCTGCTGAGAGGTCTTGGATATAACGGTGCAATAGCCATGGAAGAGAAATCCCTTGCCCTGACACGCTACCTGCTTGAGGATGCAGGCAATATCATCGGGCTGGGAGACATATGTGGTGATGCTGTCTGTGTCGTGCCTCCATGGGACCTGGATAAGCTTCCCGTGAACATGTCCAAGTACGTGATGACCGGCAGATGCGATTACCGATATCCGGCCATACAGATAAGCGATCATCTGGATGCAAGGGGGCTGACATGCATGGTGCAGGATATAGGCCCGAAGTTCACTGTCGTCTATCATCCATCCGGCCACAGGCCAGGCAGGTTCGCCGCCCACCTCAGGGGGCTTGGGTTCAATGCCATTTCTATCGACAAAGTGAACAATGTGTTGAGCAACGATTTTATCTAGTTGTGTTATGTTACCCTCTGCAGGATAAAACTTTATATAACTATTAGCTTTCTATAGTATCCACGTTATCCAACTTATTCCAGGAGATCGTCAATTGTCAAAATCGTCCAAGAGAAAACAAGCGCAGGCTCCTTCTGTCCCTTCCGGGGCAGAGCTCACCGAGACCGGGGCGGCGCATCCGGCTGTAACTGCAGGTGCCGTGAAGCCGGTCTATAAAGTAAAGACTCCGGAGGAGAGAAAGCAGGCGCATGTCGAAGGCATTATCAAGACAGCAGTTGCATCTGTAATTGGTATCATGGCCGGCATACTTGCCCACTCCCAGTTTGGCGTAGGCGATGATACAAGTTGGTATGCCGTGCTCATTATCGTTGCTGCGGTTGCATATTATGCCCAGAGGCTCATTTTTCCGCTCATTAAGATCGATACGAAGGAATTCGGTTTCAAAGGCTGGTTCTATGTTGAGTTCCTGGTCATAGACTTCTGCCTTGTAACATGGACACTGCTTCTGAATCCAACTCCTCCTATATGATTATCCATCTTTTAAATTTAAGGGGTTTCGCATGCGAATAGCCATATTGAACAAAGACAGGTGCCAGCCAAGGCGTTGCAGTCATGAATGTGAAAAATACTGTCCGAGGGTAAGGACAGGGGATGAGACAATAATTTTCCCGGAAGCCGGCGGAAAACCTCTCATATCGGAAGAGCTGTGTGTGGGCTGCGGTATCTGTATCAACAGGTGCCCCTTTGATGCTATTATGATAATCGGCCTTCCTGAAGAGCTTACCGAACCCACGCACAGGTACGGACCAAACGCTTTTGCGCTTTATGGTCTGCCGGTTCCCCAGGTAGGCAGGGTCACAGGTATCCTGGGCCCGAACGGTATAGGAAAAAGTACCGCCGTGCAGATACTCTCCGGAGCCCTTGTGCCCAATTTTGGTGATGGCGCAGGCGACTGGGAAACAGTGCTCCAGCATTACGCAGGTACAGCCCTTCATGACTACTTCAGCGATGTGGTTGACGGCAATATAAAGGTCTCCCAGAAGCCCCAGTATGTGGACATGATCCCCAAGGCCTTCAAAGGGAAGGCCAGCGAACTGCTTGATAGGGTAGACGAGCGGGGCGTGCTCGGGGAACTGATCGAAAGGCTTGGCCTGACCCCTGTTATCGACAGGAAGATAACGGAGCTGAGCGGAGGAGAGCTGCAGAGGGTTGCCATTGCAGCCTGCGCGGCAAGAGATGCAGACTTCTATTTCTTTGATGAGATCAGTCCCTATCTTGACATTTACCAGCGTATCAATTCAGCCCAGCTTATCCAGGAGATAGCCAGGGATAAAGCGGTGCTTGTTGTAGAGCATGACCTGGCGATCCTTGACATGCTGGCAGATGTCGTGCATGTGGCATACGGCCAGCCCGGAGCTTATGGTGTCATCACCTATCCAAAGGGCGTGCGTATCGCAATAAACCAGTATCTTAAAGGCTACCTGCCCGAGGAGAACGTGCGTATCAGGCCCGAGGCCATAAAGTTTGAGGTGCATCCCCCGCGCATAGAGGCAAATATCGAGACCCTTGTCAATTATGATAAGTTCTCCAAGAAATACGGTAACGGCTTTTCCCTTGAGACCGAAGGGGGCTCTCTGAAGCAGGGTGAAGTGCTCGGCATAGTAGGGCCCAACGGTATCGGTAAATCCACTTTTGTAAAGATACTGGCCGGCGAGGTCGATCCTGATGAAGGTAAACTTGACCTGGATATCACTATTTCCTACAAGCCGCAGTATATCAAGCCGGACGTTCCGATGCAGGTGCAATACTTCCTGCGCAGCATATCCCGCAAGTTCGATACAAGCTATTTCCAGTCAGAAGTGGCCAAGCCCATGCAGCTCGAGCCGCTGTACGAACGCGACCTTACGGACCTCAGTGGTGGAGAGCTGCAGAGAGTTGCCATTGCAGCCTGCCTGTGCAGGGATGCAGATATGTATATCCTTGATGAGCCCAGTGCTCACCTGGATGTTGAACAGCGTTCGATGACCACCCGGGTCATCAAGAGATTTGCCGAGAACAGCGGCAAGACAGCCATGGTGGTTGACCACGACATATATCTTATAGACATGCTCAGCCAGCGTCTCATAGTCTTTGAGGGTGAGCCTGCAATATACGGTAAAGCGCACCGGCCCTCCAGCATGCAGGATGGCATGAACAGGTTCCTGGCTAACCTCCACATCACTTTCAGGCGTGACGAGGACACTTCCAGGCCCAGGGTGAACAAGCCCGATTCGAGGCTTGACAGGGAGCAGAAGGCCAGCGGGGAGTATTACTACCATAATATCGAGTAATATCTCTTCCGTAATCTCTTTTTAACCATTCTTGCCTTTTTCTCGAAATATATAAGTACCTGTGGGTCTCATCAAATATGGGAGACGGAACAGTGGCCTGAACATGTACCGATGTTAAATGAGCGGTTGCTGTATCTGTATACTAAAGGGAGTGTGAGTTATGTTATCAAAGATACCTGTGGACCTTTCCAAAGTCGATCAGAAGGACATTAACAAAGAAATTCTAAGGGCGGCAATAATTGCCGAACTGGATGCCATCAACCTGTATGAACAGATGGCAGGCCTGACTGACAATGATGAAGTAAAAAGGGTCCTTATGGATGTTGCACTTGAAGAGAAGACCCATGTGGGTGAGTTCCAGACCTTACTGCTAAGAGCTGATGAGCAGCAGAGAGAGGAGCTCAGCGCAGGTGAAAGAGAAGTGGATGAGGAACTTTCAAAGTAAGCCCGGGAGGTAAGGACATGTTATCAGAGATACCGGTCAACCTGCAGATGGTGAACAAAAAGAACCTTGACAAAGAGATAATGAGAGCCGCCATGATAGCGGAACTGGACGCTGTGAACCTGTACGAGTCCATGGCCGCGCTTACTGACAGCAAGGACCTGGCAGCTATCCTGCTGGACGTCGCCAAAGAGGAAAAGGTCCATGTCGCTATGTTTCAGACAGTGCTCATGGAAGTGGACAGGGAGTACCTGAAGATCATGGCGGATTATGCTCTTGGAAGAGGGAAATAATATCCAGCTTCCTTATTCACCCTTTACATGATCATTCTTCTGTTTTCCGCCGGACCGGCCTTCATCCGTATGCGAGCCTCCCGCGTCTGCATACGATGTTATAAGAAAGGTCATTGAAGCTTCCTGGCACCGGAATAAGCATCGTATATATTGTATATCCAGAAGAGCACAAGTATGATCAGAGTGATTCCAAGATGCAATGACAGTATAAGGATGAACGCTATAGCAAAGAACAATGATCCTCTGCTCATATCCCCATTGTTCATCTGGCCAAGGCCCGGAAATACAAGTGAGTAAATAGCCGACCTCAAAGGGCCTGGCTTACGCGGTCTGGTCTTCCCAGTGTCAGTTATCCTAAGGTTCTGCTCATCCTCCAGATAGATTCCCCCGATTGATTTTTATCTCCCATACTATTTTATCATTTGCCTGACGGACCGTATTTGAGGAATAGTTGCTTTAACCCGAAGGTCAGGTCAGTACTGTCACCTGCGTCCGCAGATGTGCCCGAAGCGTGTTTCTCCGCTTTTCTTCTCTTTCCTTTTGAAAGATACCAGGTAAGGAACTCTGTATAAAGGATGATCCCTATCAGTGTGGACCATATTGTCAGAAGTATGTGGAAATTGTTAACAGGCACTATCCCTCCGGCAAAAAGGAACTGCTCGTATGAGAGGAAAGCCACAGATGTGCCGGGCATTATGATAACTGCTATCAGAGGCACAGCTAACAGGAACAGCATCGCAAGCCTGGATGATATCCTGATGAGTATGAAAAGCACGGTCAGTGCAAAAGTCGCAAAAAGCATTGCAGATCCGATAAAAGCCAAGATCTCCATTCAGATCCTCCTTCCGTTTTGTTTCATTTATACACTCCTCGTATGAACAGATACATGATGGCAGGTATTATAGCAAGCAACAAGAACAGAGTGATGAAAGCAGATAGCATGAACCCGGCAGCCTCAATACGGGTAAGTTCCGTATTGCCTGAACCGGGGATCTGGCCGGTGTGTGCATATGCCTGATATGATGCTCCGCTATTGCTTACCTGGCTATGGTCCGCATTGAGTGCATCATCTATGTAGACGACAGGGGTATCGGAAACAGCAGTGTAATGCTTTCCCTCCTCGTCAGTACAGTCTGCTCCGGCAGCAGGCAGCCTGATGGTTCCGATGTCTATGGCTTTTACAACATAACTGATCTTCTTTGATGCTCCTGCTTCAAGTTCTCCTTCCCATGTGACCTTTCCTGACATTAAAGAAAGCCCCTCAGGGACACGGTCGGTAAGGATCATGCTGACTTTACTGGCTCCCGCATTCGTAGCAGTGACAACTATCTCGGTACTCTCTCCGGCATGCAGGTAGCCGGAAGCAATACTCTTCTCCACAATGGCCTTTGAGCCCCTTACCCTGAAGATCTCTGTGATGGGTTCGGAATCTACAGTGTAGGTCTCTCCGCCATCTTCCCACTGCGCCACAGCAGGCCCGAAAGTAAAGCTCCCGGATTCTGTTGGCTTTGCATTGTAACTGATCTCTTTTGTAGCGCCTGCGTCAAGCGACACCTTCCATTGCGTTCTCTCCACGTCTTGCGGGATCATTGACGATGGCAGTTCATCCCGTATATCCAGGATCGTCCCGAAACCTGCCGTGTTCCTCAGCCTGAGAGTTATCCTGAAATACCCATCAGTCTCCATCTCATTGGTCCCTGATACTTTCCCTGCAGCTTCTACCTTCTTATCTATGGATACATAAGGCCTGACCTGTACTTCAAAAGAGGCTGGATCCGAGTACGCGATGCCTCTGGAATCATATCCTGTGATCCGGGATTCTATCAGCATGTTCCTGGCGACAGGAGTTACGGGTGCAGTGACCGGGACAATGAACTTCTTCACTTTCAGCGGATCGAGCACAGCATGCTGGAGCTGCGGCTCCCCGACCACTCCGGCTGAAGATCCGGTTGTCAGGATAATGCCGTGCAGGGGAACAGTGCCGCTGTTGGTGAGGATGATTATGGATGATATCTCCTCATTTGAATCACAGATCGTCTTGTCGGCCAGGGCCTCGATCTCTATTCCGGGCGCTCCCTGCCTGAAAGTTTCGATAGATGCCTCTCTGGTGTCAGGGTTGATATAGATCACGCGGACCATGAAC
>DANZ01000099.1:15561-27101 GCA_002501695.1 Methanolobus sp. UBA474
CCTGCCTTCATAGTTGTTTTTGGCACGCTTGTGATCCACACCCTTTCATATTTCTGTTTGTATGTTTCCAGAGAAACGACACCTGATGTGATGCCAAGTACATTTATCTTTAATTCATCATCATACACCTGCTCACTGTTCGCAGAGGCATCCACCAGGAATGATCTCTTGAAGTCTTTATTGCGGTAGACAAGAACTATGGCAGAAGGCTCAGCAGCTTCCATGTCTACGGAATATACCTTGACAGTGAACCCTTCAAGCTCCGCTCTCTCCCCCGCAGCAAGTTCGTATGCACCCTGGAATATCCATATGTTCTCGTCCCGGATATCATAGGCACTGGCCGGATAAACTATAAAGGACAGCATTGCGGTCGAAACGATCAGGAAGATTAGTGTTCTCACAGCCATTGGAAGCATATATGTATTTTTATCTTTTAATTGTTGTTGTATCTCTTTTTCAAGGTGCCCACGGTCAGCACATATAGCGCAACAGCCAGTAAAGCATAGAGGCCTATCCAGAAGGCCGATTCATATGCTCCTATACTGTCTATCGAGAGTCTTGTTACAAGGTTGAGCGGTGAATTTGTGAACAGGTAGGATACCATGAACAGGAAGATCAGTGCCATGGAGTACAGTAACTGGCAGACGCCTCTCTCCTTAAAGATGATGGATATGGCGCTGCTTGCCAGGACGAGTATGAGCCCTATGAGCGTGACCACAAACAATATTGTAAAGAAATTATGAATGGATATCCTGTTAGCACTCAGCAGCGCCATCCAGGCAAAAGCCTGCAGAGGAACTATCGCAACTGCGACAAGTACCTTTCCGCTCACTATCTCCAGCATGGATGCCGGAGTGACAAGCAGCAGTTCCATCGTCTTCCTTTCGAACTCCTCGGTAATGAAATCAATGACAAGCCCCCCGGAGATGAACGCCGGCGTGAAAACAAGCAGCGGGAGCAGTGCTACATAAATGAACTCGAAATAAGTGGAAGAGGTCTTTATGTCCCGCGTATTGATATTGACCTCTATCGGCGAGTATCCCGGCAGGCGCTGTGTCCTTACATCGCGCACCTGCTGCTCGAACCCTTCAAGCGGCTCCTTTAACTGGAGTGATATCAGGGTGGCCTTTATTTCCGATTTAGGGAGATATATGTCCACGTTCATTATCTCATCCCCATCCGGAGGGCCGGGGGGAGCGATTATTATAGCATCCACCTTATGCTCGTAGAAATCCCCGTAAGCAGGTGTCAGATCGCTGTAAAGGCGGGTATTGAGCTTACTTTCCTGCAGCAGCCTGTACAGTTCATTGTCCTCGGTTCCTACAATAGCGACGCTTATGCCGTGCATCTCGACATCTCCCATGATGGTGGGATCGTAGAACGAGGTAAGCCCGATGACAAGGAATGTTGAGAACGAAGCTATGAAAAGCTGGATGAGTACGGAAAGTATGAACGTTTTCTCACTCACAAGCTCCCCCATTTCTTTTTTGGCGATGCTCCTTATCTTTCCGTAAGACCTTGCGTGCCTAGCCAAAAAGAACACCTCTCAGGATGAATAGATTGTATATGCTGTGGACAATGGTTGCCAGGACCACTGAAAGCAGATACCTTCTGGTGCCGAACCTGTACATTACGGTCGAGCTGACTGCCGCAGTAGAGATGTGCAGCAGGAGCGGTACGAGCAGGAGTGTACCCATGTTCATCACTGCCCCGAACGCGGAACCCGCAATGGGTGCCAGCGTAAGGACCGCCACTGCCTTCTCTCCGACAAAGAAACCCGTACCTGAAAGGATAGCCAGCCTGAGGGCGTTCCTCATGTTGATCCGGTGAAGTTTTCTTTTGAAGGCTGTGTATATGCCGGCTGACTTGACAAGTTCCTCTGCCATTGCGGAAAGCACTATCATGGCAATGACCGAATGCGGGGCAGGCAGGTTGAACAGCATGACTATGAGCATCAATTGCAGCATGTACACGAACGGAATGAAAATAATGCTAAGCAGGAACACAGAACCGTAAGGGTATGAAAGGAATATCTCCAGGCAGTCTGTTATCTTCCCGGAGACCGCCTTCTGGGTGAAGAGATCCTCTTCCCTGTAGATATAGGTCCCAAACGCAAAGGCGGAAAGTGCGACAAAATAGAAAGGCAGGGTCGAGAACAGGTATGTGCCTGCCTGCAGGGTCTCACCTTCTATGAGGCGTACAATAAGGGTTATGGGGGAGATGGAGCTGACAGCGTGGATATTTGTGAACATTGCCGGGAAGAACAGGTATCCTGAGATGATCACTGACAGGAAGACGCTTGTGAAGGTCAGCTCCTTGAAGCTCCTTGAGAGTATGGCTCCAAAAAAGGAGAGTGCAAAGAACAGGAGCACTACCGGTAGTATGGTTGCAAGGATAAGAATAGCGCTCTGTGCTGCTGCCGGGTCTGTAGGGATCCCCATGATGTAGAGGGTGATAACAGCCTGGATGATAATAGTGACAAAGATGTAGGGCAGTGTCTTGCCGATCACTATGTCCCTGCTGAGCAGGGGTGCGGCAAGTACAAGTTCCCCTTTTTTGTTGGTGCGTTCGTCCATGATGCTTGTGGAGTAGAACTGCGAGACGAAATATATGGGAAATATGAACAGGAAAGCATATAATATAGCCGTGAAGGGAATGGGTGGTGAGAAAAAGGATGGGGTGGAGAGGGTCTGCTTCTGGAAGAATGCCCGTCCTTTGTAATCGTCAAGCTCGCTGATATCCTGCGGCAGCGTGAAAGAGGAGCCTCCGTTGAGGTACTCCGGGGTGATCTCTCCTGCGGGGTAGCGTCCGTTGGGATCTGCATCCTTCTCATTTTCCATGGCTGCATCCAGGTTTCCTGCAGCACCCTGTGCGCTCAGGAGCTCGAAGTTTTGGGGCCTTTCCAGGTCGTGTACCGTTACCCATACGGGATGGCTGTTATTTATATCGTTGTAGGAGGTCAGTACCGCCTCCCGGTACTCCTTGATCGTGTTCTCCAGAGCGCTTCCTGCTGCAGCTGACCTGGCGTTATCTCCGAGGTACACGTTATCACCGATGATGACAAGGTCGGCTCCGTAAAGGTAGAATTGTGTGGCCTCATATATTGTAACAGGCATGTAATCGAATCTCTGGTCACTCTCAAGTATTGGCCCAATCGCGGGATCTGTGGATGCTGCGGTGTATATTTTCTGGTTCATGCTCATCTGCGTCTGTGCAGCAGCGAAGGACGCTGCTATGACCAGCACCAGGGAAAGCATCAGCAGTATGGCTGACCTTGCATCGAACTTGAGTTTGGACCTGAAGAACTCCCATTTTGCGATAGTGAACCATCCGGACATCACTTTTTATTAGCAATTTATTATATTAATATGTATGCAGTTATTCTGTTTCTTTTTCATTACTGGCAGTTCTTTCTATTTTTATAACATTCCTTATATATAGTGAAGTGCATTCCCATTATGTGGAACCGAAACTGATCGAAGTAGAAGGGCTCAGGAAAGAATACGGGGACTTTGTTGCAGTCGAAAGCCTCAGTTTCTCTATCGGTAAAGGTGAGATATTCGGGATAGTGGGTCCCAACGGGGCAGGCAAGACAACCACATTGAAGATGCTCAGCGGCCTTATCAGGCCAAGCAGGGGTACTATTACAATGAAAGGGCTGGACATTGCCAGGGATGCCGTTAAGATAAAATCCTTTCTGGGTTTCCTTCCCGAGGAGTCACCTTTGTATGAGGGTATGGAAGTTGATGATTACCTGATGTTCTTCGCGGAGCTCTATGGCGTCGGCAGGGACGCTGCCAGGAAAAGGATAAGGGATCTGCTTTCCGATCTGGCGCTCAATGCTGAAGGCAAGAAGATAGGCGACCTCTCAAAAGGAATGAAGCGCAAGGTTGCCATAGCCCGCTCACTGATAAATGATCCTGATATCCTCATATATGACGAGCCCTCGTCAGGTCTTGACCCTATGACCTCCCGCTATATCACGGATTACGTGCGTTCTCTCCGGGGGGCAGGCAAAACTATCATTTTCAGCGCCCATAACCTGTACCAGGTGGAAAGCCTGTGTGACAATATCCTTATAATGAAGAATGGCAGGATCATTACCCTTGGCACGGCTGCCAGTATCCGCGAAGAGTTCGGGCAGATACAATACAGGCTCGTGTTCAGGGTCGATAGCATTGATGACTATGACCTTGCAGCATTGAAGAAGGTCAATGATGACCATATCGTCATTACCCATGACATAAACATTGTCAACAATACCACCAAATGGGTCGCATCCAAAGGAGGGGATATCGTTGAGATGCGCACCATCGTACCTTCACTGGAGGAGATCTTCCTCGAGTTGATGGGAGTCGAACTGTTCGTGGACTGATCCCCGGTCACAGAGCGATTTTTTTATATACCAATTGTTGCGTATGCAATTGTTGCAATAGCAATAAAATGAGGGTTACTAACGTCTCCACTTAAAAGTAAGGATTGCCTCACGGCAGGATGCCATCAGCCTATCGGAAGAGAGGCATTCCTGTTCTCCAGGGAGATCCATACCTTCATTGCAAGAGAACTGGAGCCATACGGCATAGGGAGCGGGCAGTTCTCTTTCCTGATGCGTTTGCTTCATCACGACGGTATAAGCCAGGAGATCCTTATAAGGGATCTGAACTGTGACAGGGCGACAGGTACCAGGTCTATAAACAAACTGGAAGAGAACGGGTATGTGCGCAGGGAAAAAGACCCGCAGGACAGGCGTGCCTATAGAATATACCTTACGGAAAAGTCAAGGCAACTGGGGCCGGTAATACAGCAAATGTCCACGCTCATCAATGATATTGTGTTCGATGGTTTTACCGGGGAAGAGAAAGCCCTCTTCGTTGGGATGATAAGACGGGCTATCGGTAACATATCCCTTGAGAATGATATCAGGAAGGGCGGAAAATGAGAAGCGGAGCTGCAACAGGCACATCCGGCATGCAGACACTGGCAGGCGACCCTAAAAAGGCTATCATTAAACTAGGCTTGCCGATGATGTTTGCGATGTCCATCCAGACTGTGTACAATCTTGTGGATACTTTCTGGGTCTCAGGCCTGGGATCTGAGGCACTTGCAGCAGTGGGTTTTGTATTCCCCTTCTTCTTTGCGTCAATAGCCATTTCCACNNCAGGGAGCTGATAATGTTGCAGTGCACACGATGATCCTGATGCTCGTACTGTCAATACTCTTCGCCGTACCTTTATTCTTCTTTGCCGAGAGCATCTTTGCCTCCATAGGTGCGGGGAGTACGGTGAGTATGGCAACTTCATACGGCAAGGTGATCTTTGCAGGCAGTCTTTTCATATTCTTCCCCAATGTTGCAAATGCCATCCTTCGCAGCGAGGGAGACACCAAACGCGCCATGAATGCCATGATCCTCGGTTCAGTGCTGAACATAATACTGGATCCGATCCTGATATATACGCTTGATATGGGTATAGCCGGTGCCGCATGGGCGACCGTAATATCCCTGGGTGTCACTGCCGCCCTTATGTTCAACTGGCTCTTTTTCCGCAGGGATACCTACATTACCTTTGATTTCAGGGATTTCAGGTTCGAGAGGGGCATCCTGAAGGACATCTTCAGGGTCGGTTTTCCCGCATCCGTACAGCAGTCCTCAATGGCATTGATGATGCTGATCATGAATGTGATAATAATAGCTGTCAGCGATACCGATGGCGTGGCTGTCTATACGGTCGGCTGGCGTGTCGCTACGATCGCCATCGCTCCTGTGATGGGTATCTCCACAGCGGTTGTCACGCTGAGCGGTTTTGCCTATGGGGCGGGATCTTACGAAAAATTGTCCTCATCTCATATATACGCCACAAAGATAGCTTTCCTTGTGGAGACCGGCATAGCTGCCCTGACCTTCATCCTCGCTCCCCAGATAGCCTATGTCTTCACAATGTCCGAAAGTGCTTCTCATATCACCGGCGACCTGGTGGTCTTCATCAGGATCATCTGCCTGTTCTATCCGATGGTTTCCCTTGGGATGCTCTCTTCGTCGCTTTTCCAGGGAATAGGCAAAGGTATGAACGCGCTTATCGCAACTATCCTGCGCACCCTCATATATGTTCCCGCTTTTGCGGCACTGTTTGCTATCTACCTCGGATACGGGCTTGCCGGCATCTGGTGGGGCATAGTCGTTGGCAATATTATAGGGTCTTTTGTGATATTCGCCTGGGCGAGGCTGCATATAGCGTCTTTGCTCAGGAAGGAAGCTAATTTTGCAGTTGCAGAGCCTGCGTAGATTCCTCTATAATGCAGCGTTCCCTCTTCTGCTTGCATGCATTACCTCTTGCAAGTTCTATTGTTCTGAAAACTTATTTAACGCAATGACGGATTAATTCTGTAATTAACACAAATGAAGGCGATATTATAGGAAAAACTTCGGGAACAGGGTCCCAGGTGAACACTGATTCGGGGGATTGTGAGCCTTTTGGGCAGAATGGGGCCGTACTTCTGCTGGAAACTTCCTGCGGGGAGAAGATCTACAGGCATGATGATTCTATAGTTGTCATGCTGCCTTGTGGAAGAAGCACCCTGACGACCTCATGGGCCGGTGGCGGGTACAGGGAAGACCTCCAGTCCGTCTTCAATCATCATGTTCCGCGGAGCACGCATTCTGCAAAGGAGCTTGAAGGCGGCAGCATCCCCGCATACCTGGACCTCATTTCCCGTCGGATCGGGCTTGATCCTGAAAGGTCTGCAGGATTGCTGACCGCGGCCTGTATGGAAAATGTTGCCATAGTAACGCGCTCTTTCAGGGGCATTGAGGTCACTGCGGTCGTCACGGCAGGGATCGAGGTCAATGGTGCAAGGGTGGGCGACCCTGCTTCCTACTATCAGGAAAACGGAGCCTTCCAGTTCGTTCCGGGCACCATCAACACGATTCTGCTGATCGGTGCAGACCTGCCTCCATATGCCATGGCGAGGGCCATTGTCACAGCGACCGAGGCAAAGACAGCGGCTCTGCAGCAGCTCATGGCCCAAAGCCGCTATTCCCGGGGCATTGCCACGGGTACAGGCACGGATATGATAGCGGTGATAGCAAACAGGACAAGCCCCAATTTCCTCACGGATGCCGGAAAACACTCTAAGTTAGGAGAGATGATAGGGCTGTGTGTGCTTGGGGCGACCATCAAGGCACTGGAGCTGCAATCCGAAGTGACCCCGCTTTCCCAGCGGGATATGCTGGTACGTCTTGAGAGATTCGGTGTTGACGAAGCTATGTACTGGAAAGCGGCTTCGGGACTGGAAGGCGAGAACCGCAAGGCGGGATTTTTAAGAGCCCTGAGGGATGTTTCCAGAAACCCCTCGCTGGTAGGAAGCACCTCTGCTGTCCTGCATTTGATGGATGAGATCTCCTGGGGACTTCTCCCCGAAACTGCAGCAAGGAAGGCGGCAGTATCAATAATGAAAGGCCTGCCTGAATTGATGGGACATAAAGGCCACGTGCCTCTGGATGACCTGCTGGATGAGAAGGACTGCATAACAGACAACTGGATAAGGGTTACGGCATGGCTCATCAAGAACGGGAAATATGACGGTATGCCTGAAGATCGAGACGGAAGATCATTATGAAAGAACTGATGAATCTCTCGACCTACAAGGTCGAGATGGATATGTTTGACTCTGACTGGGGAAAGGTGGAGCATTTCCTGGCAAGCCACCACCTTGACGGGATAGAGCTCTACGTGGACCAATCCCCGCTTCCGGAGGATATACCTGCCCGCCTTATACAGGGCGTACATCTTCCTTACTGGATGGGCCGGCACAGGGCCTGGCAGGACGATACTGCCTTTTCCTCCGGCATAGACGATCTCGAAAAGATATATCTTTTCGGAGGCCTGGATCGTGGCGAAGTGATCGGGAACTTACGCAGGGCCATGGAAAACGCGCATTCCCTGGACGCTGCATATGGTGTGTTCCATGTTGCGTACGTGGAGCTGGAACACGTGTTCACACGCACGTTCAACTGTACCGACAGGGATGTAATGGACACGACAGCAGCCTTCCTGAATGAGTCAGTATCCTCTTTTCCTGATGGCGAGCCTCCTGTA
This sequence comes from Methanolobus sp. UBA474, assembly GCA_002501695.1. Taxonomy (GTDB): domain Archaea; phylum Halobacteriota; class Methanosarcinia; order Methanosarcinales; family Methanosarcinaceae; genus Methanolobus. The sequence continues at coordinate 23,655 of DANZ01000099.1, forward strand.
CGCCTCTTCTTTGAGAACCTCTGGTGGCCGGGGCTTACTTTTCTGGATCCTGAGGATATTACTTACTTCACCGGGCAGCTTGATTTTGACAACTGGGCGTTCGTGCTTGATGTCGGGCATCTCATGGCTGCGACCATGCAGTGCGACAAAGAGGCAGATGCGGTGGATACGGTGCTCGAGGTGCTTTCAAGGCACTCAGATGATGTTCTGGACCGTATAGAAGGAATGCATCTCCATTGCAACCTCTCCGGTGATCATATGCGCGCATGCCTGGATATGGAAATTCCCGAGAACTTTGGGCAGATGCCGTTCTACGATCGCCTGGGCAAAGTAATGCAGGTAGTTGAGAAGATGGACATGCACATGCCTTTTACTCATGAGAGGTGTTCCGAGATAGTTGAATATGTATCCCCTGATTATCTGACGCATGAGTTCATACACCATGACCTGCAGTCAACAGGCCATAAGCTCAGGACTCAGAGAAGTGCTTTGAACACGGAAATGCTAAGGCCTGCGGGCCCGGCTAATCCCAGGCGCAGATGAATGTCTTGCTCAGCAGGAGATAAAAAGTGATAAGACAGCTATAAGAAAGATGTGTAAATCCTTTGAGATATTGATTCTCAGGAACATATTTATATACCTCTTTATATCCCTTATATTTATGAGCATGCCCGGTAACAACGAAATTGAAGACCCTGAACATGTGGACCGTCTGAAACTGTTCAGTGCGCTTGGAAGTGAGACCCGCCTCAGGATGCTGGAAAAGTTGACCGAGGGAGAAATGCACATCTCAGAGCTTGCCCGCAAACTTGAGATCTCTGTCCCTGTCGCTGCAAAGCATGCAAACATCCTTGAAGCTGCCGAACTTATCCAGAGGAAGGTTTACGGTAAGACGCATGTTCTCAAAATGAACAACAGGAATCTCTTCAATGCTCTTGACATGTTCGCGCCCTCCAAGATAGCTGAGGTCGAGAAAGGCGCTACATTGCTTGAAGCACTGAAGAAGGTAGCAGTCGTCGAGGTCCGCAACATACGCGGCCAGGAGAATGTCGTTTCTACGAATGGCGAGGAGGGTTTTTTCATCTATGAAGTGAACGGCGAGTTCTCTGACAAGACCGTGAACAATTTCACCTTCGAGAAGAACTCTACGGTCCTGTGGAAAAAACTTGAGCCTGTCAGTGTCCTGAAGGTCCGGGTCCGGGTCCGGGACACAGATCCTGAGAACTGATGCCGGGATCTTTGCATCATGTCATTCTTAAAGAAACCTATCTGCTTTTCTTTAAACTTTCAATTTTTTCTTATTAATACTTTCACACCGCATGGTTCCGGCTTATATATTGCGGAATTACATTAGTATGCAATGACAGACGCGCACTCTGCTAACGAACATCACTTCACTCTCACTGAAAGGATGAAAATACTCTCGGAGGGTACAAAGTATGATAGTTGCAACCAGAGTGCTGTATGTCATGCCTTTGGTCCCGACGGGCGCTGCATACAGTTATACAAGACACTCCTTACAAATGCCTGCTCCGGTGAATGCACATATTGTCCCAACAGATGCGGGCGCCAATCCACACGCACTTCCCTTGCGCCAGAGGAGATAGCGAAGATAACCTGGTCCTTTTACAGACGAAATACAGTTGAGGGCCTGTTCCTGTCCTCCGGCATAATCGGAGATGCTGAAAGGACCGCGGAAAAGCAGCTTGAGGTGGCAAGGCTGCTGCGCGGCCAGGGGTTCACCGGTTATATCCATATGCGCGTGATGCCCGGCACTCCCCTGTATCTGCTGGAAGAGATCGCGGACTACGCTAACAAGTTCGGTGTGAATGCCGAAACAACCAGCTCTGTCAACTATTCGGAGATATGTCCCAATTTCGATTACACCAGCGACGTGCTCCAGCGTATGAAGTGGACGAGGGACCTGATAAACAAAAAAAGGCGGGAGATCGGCTATGGAGGGCGCATCGTAGGTGCAAACGATACGCAGTTCGTAGTGGGTGCCCTGGATGAGCCGGACAGGGACATAATCGGGACCGTGGACAAGTTCATGGTGGAGTATGAGCTGAGACGCCCTTATTTCATGAGCTTTGATCCCGTCCCGTCCACGCCCCTTGAGGGTCATCTACCCTCTCCGAAGTGGAGAGAGATAAGGCTCTACCAGACATCCTATCTTTTGAAGGACTATGGCCTGAAGGCTTTTGACTTCGATGGTGTTTACGATGACAATGGCTTCCTGCTGGATACGGACCCCAAGCTCTTGCTTGCGATGTCACATCCCGAGCGGTTCCCGGTGAAAGTGAACTCTGCGAGCAGGGAAGAACTTCTGCTTGTGCCGGGGATCGGTCCCGTGAGCGCGAACAGGATCCTCCGGTCGCGTCCCATATCCTCCGAGAAAGAGCTCATGCAGATGGGTATCGTGCTGTCAAGGGCCAGGCCGTACATCGAGATCAATGGTCGCAGGCAGACAAGCCTGTCATCTTTCATGGGAGCCGGTGCATGAGCCCCCGGATGATAGCATTCAGGGATAACGTGGAAGGAGTGCTCCTTGCATGTACCGTGCTTTTGCAGCACCCGGACTCGGCACTCCTTTGTGCCAGAAATATGGACGACCTCAGGAGCAAGATGGAATTCTCAGGGGCCGGATATGATGTAACGGCTGTGGGGTTCAGGCCGACAGCAGACTGTTCTGTCCTTGTGCAAAAGCTTCTTGGCAAAAGGAAGGGTCGCATGTCAGGGAGGGATCCGGATGTGGAACATTATATCGGCCTGGTCCTGCGTCACTCCTCATGCGATCCCGCCGGACTGGTGCGCTTCATATGCTCGTGCGAAGGCAATGCAGATATGTTATATTCCGGTAAGACCCCGACAGGCAAAAAGTACTACAGTTACATGCGTGATGTGTCGCGTTCCTACCACCGCCTGTCCATGTTCGCGCGTCCTGATCTTGTCAACGGGATACTCACGGTGAGAACGGACTCCCCCCACATGATCGGCGATATGTTCTGCAGTTGGCTTTCCGGGAAGAACCCGGATCTTCCTGTTGCCGTACTGGAAAAGGGAACAGCCTGGATCGGCAATGGCCGGTACCTGGGTCTTGAAAACTTCACGCACATACGTTCGTCCCTACTTGGGAGCCTGAGCTTCTCAAGGGGACCCGATGACATCGACGGGCTCTGGGACGTTTATTATGACTCCCAGCTGATACCCGGGAGAAGGAATAAAAAGCATGCTCAGCACCTGCAGCCAAAGAGCTCGTCCGCCATAAGCGCGATGTCCGCACGGGACAGGTATAAGGTGGAAAGAGGTATCTCGAATTGCACCCTTGACAATTTTACCGATTAATATTGCAGGTTAAGAATGAAAGGTGGTTTTTATGTCGGTTGATATCAGGAGCCTACGTGATATACCCCGTATCGGGGACAAGATGGCCAAACGCTTCATAGA
>DANZ01000055.1 GCA_002501695.1 Methanolobus sp. UBA474
CGCGCATGTACTTCCTTAGCGCCTGCATTCTTTATCATATCGATTATACGCCTGGAGGTTGTGCCCCTCACAATGCTGTCATCTACAAGAACTATCCTTCTGCCCCGGATGTTCTCTGCAATAGTGTTCATCTTGAGCCGCACGGCAGTCTCCCTCATTGCCTGGCCCGGCAGGATAAAAGTCCTCCCTATGTAGCGGTTCTTCATGAGACTCTCTTCATAGATGATATCGGACTCACGGGAATAACCGATCGCTGAAGTGATGCCGGAGTCCGGTACGGGAGATACCATGTCAGCTTCAACGGGATGCTCCCTGGCCAGCCGCTCACCGATGCGCTCCCTGACCTTATATACAAGTTTCCCGTCTATTATAGAATCCGGACGGGCAAAATAGACATATTCAAAAACACAATGTGCTGAATTGGCTTCACGGTAAAGCTGGTGGGACTCGATCTCACCGCCGCGGAAAATGACCAGCTCGCCGGGGCCGACATCCCTTATGAGCTTCCCGTTCAGGGTGTCAATGGCTACACTTTCCGATGCGACCACGTACCCCGAATCTATCGTCCCGATACACAGAGGCTTGAAACCATAGGGGTCCCTTACAGCCATCAGCAGATCGTCGATCATAATAGCCAGAGAGTAAGAGCCGCTAAGTTGCTTCATTACATTCTCAATAGCTTCGATTATACTATATTTTAAAAGCTCTTTAACAAGAAGGTGTGCTATGACCTCAGTGTCCGAGCTTGCTACGAAAAGGTGCCCTTCAGATTCCAGCTTTCTGCGAAGATCAGTGCCATTGACAAGATTACCATTATGAGCTATAGCAACACTACCGCTCTTGTATTTTACTATGAATGGCTGGCAGTTCTCTATCATAGAGTCGCCGCAGGTTGAATAGCGCACATGCCCTATGCCTACTTTACCTTTCAGTTCAAGAAGAGCATTCTTATTAAAAACATCCGGAACAAGTCCCATGCCCTTGATAGAGACGGGATCCTTTCCATTGTGAACAGCTATGCCGGAGGATTCCTGTCCGCGATGCTGCAGCGCATAAAGAGCATAATATATCTGAAGCGAAGCGGGTACCGGGTGTGATTCGGTTCCATGTTTCACCACACCCACAACACCGCATTCCTCACGCATTTTTATCTCCGGCGTGTAGAAAGAATAGAACGGCTCAGTATTTGCACTTTGCCTGCCACTGGTAACTTCTCATGCGAGATGTCTTGCCGAAACCACAGCATGTACATTGTTTTGTATGGATGTTTAGTGAAACACTGCCGCAGCGCCTGCATACAACATGTGTGCGCTTTTGCCTTTTACCCATTGAGGGAGTACCTTTTGACATTTATAATCACCTTTTATTTGAAATTGGAAATGAGAGTTTATCGTCTGGATTACCCTGATACCACTAGTAGTTGATATAGGTTACGTTCGTTCTCAGGGAGACACGTATACGATATTATCGCCTCTGATAACAACACTGCCCAGCTTTCTTACGATATCTCCTTCTTTCAGTTCTTCAGCTTCATCAAGTACAAGGTTCATGTGGACATCGTAACCCTGAAGCTTTCCTCTGAATTCCCTAGCACCTTTCAATCTCACGATCACAGGTGTGTTCAATGCATTGTTCAATATATCAAGAGGTCTGTTTCCCATATTAGTTGCCTCATTAAATAAATCCCGATAATTGGTAGTATACCAGATATCTAAATTTGTTTACGTACATATATACGTCTTGTGATGCTCCATTGTCGCAAATGGATTATATAAATGTATCGTAAGGAGAACAATTCAGTAACCAAATAGTACCATCCGGTCACTGTAAATGACCAACTACTATTTAAATCACAAGACTTTAAGTCCTCCGCACACAAGTAAATGTAATACAACCTATATAAGGAGAACATACCAATGAAAAAGGCAACTGTTGTAATGACCATCGCAGGATCGGATTCCGGAGGAGGGGCGGGGATAGAGGCCGATATCAAGACGATCGCGTCCCTTGGGCTGCATGGGACATGCGCCATTACATCGGTGACCTCACAGAACACTACCGGCGTCCTGAGTTCTTATGACCTGCCCCCTGAAGTGGTTGTGAGCCAGGTGGACGCCGTATGCGCTGACATGCAGATCGAATGGGCTAAATCCGGGATGCTGGCATCTTCCACAATTATTTCCGCCGTTGCCGGAATGGTCCGCAAACATGACATCCGGCTTGTAGTAGACCCGGTAATGGCAGCTGAAGCCGGAGGTGATCTGCTCAGGAAAGATGCGGTCACGACACTCAGAGAAGAACTTCTGCCCATAAGTCAGGTAGTGACCCCGAATATCAATGAAGCTGTGGTTCTTTCCGGCAAGGCCATAACAACCGTGGAAGAAGCAAAGCAGGCAGCAAGGATCATTGCTGAGACAGGCGTCAAGGTCGTTATCATCACAGGAGGGCATCTGGACGCATCTGATGTCATCTATGAAGCCGAAGAGAACAGGTTCACAGTCATCCCGGGGGAATTCGTCAAGGGTGGCACACACGGCTCGGGATGTACTTACGCTGCCGCGCTTACATGCTGCCTGGCACAGGGAATGACAGTGGTTGAAGCCGCCGGCAAAGCTAAGGAATTTGTGGTCACGGCCATCAAAGGCAGCAAGACGGTCGGCAAAGGTGCCGGCCCGGTAAATCCCCTTGCAGGAATTCTAAGGGATGCGGCTGCATACGAAGCTACGGAAGATGTAAAGGAAGCTGTCAGGATCATTTCCACCTCCGGCCACTTTGCAAAGATGATACCTGAAGTAGGCTGCAACATAGCCATGGCACTGCCAGATGCAAAGGGAACAGAGGACATAGCAGCAGTTGCCGGGAGGATCGTCAGGCTCGGGAGATCTCCAAAAGCTGTCGGTGAAGTCGGTTTCGGAGTCAGCGGCCACGTTGCCCGCATAGTGCTTGCAGCAATGGAGCAGGACGGAAAATATAGGGCTGCCATGAATGTGAAGTACTCTGAAGCAGCGATCAGGGTCTGCAAAGAAATGGGATTAAGGATCACCTCCTTTGACCGCACGGAAGAGCCGGAGAATGCCTCCGTAACACATAAAGGGGAATGGGGCACTTCTAATGCGATCCGGATATTTGGGGATGTGCCCGATATCATCTTTGACAGGGGTGCCTTGGGAAAGGAGCCGATGATCAGGATCTTAGGCAGGAGCGCTACAGAAGTTGCCAGGACCGCAAGCAGCATAGCCAGTAATCGCGCGCTCATATCCGATCCCTGAGAGCCGGCCGCTCATAAGAACATCCAGGCCATTGTAGTATAATATTGTAATAAGGAGTGACAATCATGGATTCAGAATCAATAACATTCAAAGATCTCAACCTCTCTAAAGGTGTACTAAAAAGCATTAAAGCGATGGGCTATATCGAGCCTACCGAGATACAGATGCAGGCAATCCCCCTCATAATGCAGGGAAAGGACATCATCGGGCAGGCGAGGACAGGCACCGGGAAGACTGCAGCATTTGGAATACCTTTGGTGGAGCTCGTTGATAGGAACCAGAAGACCTTGCAGGCTATGGTGCTCTGCCCTACAAGAGAGCTGGCAGTCCAGATAGCGGATGAGCTTAAGAGGATAGCCCTGCTGACAGAGGGGCTGAGCATAACAGCCGTTTACGGAGGAAGGGCCATGGGTCAGCAGACACAGGAACTTGAGAGCGGCACACAGATAGTTGTCGGGACACCGGGAAGGATAATGGACCACATCGAACGCGGAGCTCTCAATATGGACAACATCAGGATAATGGTCCTTGACGAGGCGGACGAGATGCTGAACATGGGGTTCAGGGAGGACATCGGGAGGATACTCGAACTCACATCAGGAGACAGGCAGACACTGCTCTTTTCCGCAACCATGCCCAAGACCATACTGAAACTGACAGACGAGTACATGCGTGAGCCCGAGCACATAAAGGTGTCCAAAAAGGAGATGACAGTGCCCGGAGTGGAACAATATTACTTTGAGCTTAAGGAAAGCTCTAAGGTCGAAGTGCTTCACCGGCTGATCGATATAGAGAATATAAGGTCGGCGCTTGTTTTCTGCAATACCAAGAAAGATGTGGATAAAGTGCTTGTGAAGCTCAGGTCCCACGGCCATACGGCAGATGTCCTGCATGGGGATATCAGGCAGAATGTACGTGAGAGGACCGTTGAGAAACTGCGGGATGAGGACATCGGCATACTCATTGCCACGGACGTGGCGGCGAGGGGACTTGACATCGAGAACATCGAAGTTGTGTTCAATTACGACATGCCCCAGGAAATAGAGACCTATGTCCACAGGATAGGCAGGACAGCAAGGGCCGGAAGGCCGGGGCTTGCATACTCGTTTGTCACAAAGAACGAGATAGGCAAGCTGACAGCTATCCAGAGATACACAAAGACTGAGATAACTAAAAAGGACATTCCCACAATAAAGGATGCGGAGAATGCCAAAGAAGCACAGGTGGCTGAGAGAGTGAAGACGAGCATTCGCACCGGGAACCTGAACAAATATGATGAATGGGTAGGAAAACTGGTTGCAGAGGGCAGTGATTACAGGCAGATCGCTGCAGCCCTTGCAAAAATTGTGCTGAAGGAAGATAAGAACTGATCCTGCACCTGAAAACCCGGAGGAGATAAATATGAAAGATTTTGTGATAATAGGCCACAAGGCACTGACTACCGGTGATTTCTCACTGAACGACCTGCCGGGTTCGGCGGGCCGGATGGACATACTCTGCAGGTGCATCAACACAGCACTTTTCCTCTCTCACGGGATGAGAAGGGATATTAACGTACACCTGGTGCTGCTTGGAGAACCTGACCCAGGTAAGATCATACGCTTCAACGGAGAACAGCTCAGGTACCTCAGCCCTGACGAAAGAAGCAGCGGATCCCTGATAAAAAAGGCACTCGAGAAAGATGCCACACCTTTCGAGTCACAATCAACTCCCGGCGTATGGATACGCAGAGGGGGGCTTGCGAAACTCCTGGGGGAGTTCACAGAGAATAACAGGCGCATATACTACTTACATGAGGACGGAGAGGACATGAGGAACACCAGCACTCTTTCGGATGATGCTGTATTTATACTGGGCGACCATATGGGGGTCACAGAAGAGGAAGAAGGAACGATCAAAGCAGTGTCTGCCGGTACCCTGTCCATAGGGCCTCTGTCACTACATTCGGACCATTGCATAATTATTATCCTCAACGAGCTGGACAGGATCGGACAAAAGCAGACAGAATCACAAGCAGAGACATGAGCGGATAGTCGCAAGGACCACCATATACTAAATTATGAGAGTGATCGGATGAGCATACTTGAAACGGCGAAGAGAATAATCAATGAAGGACCCATCTGTGACAACTGTATGGGCAGGCAATTCGCTAAATTGTCTACAGGACTTACAAATGTCGAGAGAGGAAGAGCTGTAAAGCTTGCCCTTGCCATGGAAGGAGATATGCTGTATAAGGCATCGGCTGATGACACAATTCTCAGGCAGCTAGCCCCAAGCAGTCCTTTCGCAAGGAAGACACTCGGGATCAAAGAAGAGGGCAGCAAGTGCTGGGTTTGCCTGGGGCTCTATGACAGCCTGGACATATGGGCAGACAGAGCTGTCAAAGCTATTGGGGATATCGAGTATTCCACATTCCTTGTCGGAACAAAGGTCAGCGGGCTGCTGGGTGAAAATGAAGAGATACTATGGAGCGAGTGCGGGATAACCTATGCAGAACAGCTCAAGACCGAACTGAACAGGGAAGTAGGAAAACTTATAGCCGCACGTACTGGCAAAGAGGTAGAATTCGACAGGCCGGATGTGCTTGTAACGCTTGACCTTGCGGAAGACACTGTCAGGTTGCATGTGCGTTCCATCTACATGGAGGGAAGATACCGGAAACTTGTAAGAGGCATCCCGCAGACCAGGTGGCCCTGCAGGACCTGCGGAGGAAGGGGGTGCGAGACATGTTCTTTCACCGGCAAGCAGTACCCGGAGTCTGTAGATGAACTGATCAAGGAAGAAATTATAAAAGTCACAGGTGCCACCGATACAACATTCCATGGTGCCGGAAGGGAAGATATCGATGCCCTTATGGGCGGCACCGGAAGACCTTTCGTAGTTGAGGTCCTTAACTCTCCAATACGCTCCTTTGACGTGACCGAGCTTGAAAACCGGATCAATGCTTTCGCAAAGGGCAAGGTGGAGGTCCAGGGACTGAAGATGGTGCAGAAGGACGTTATAGAGGCGCTGAAATCATCAAAGGCGGATAAGGTTTATAACCTTAAAGTTACATTCAAAGAGCCAGTCTCCAAGGAAATGCTTATATCTGCCATCGACAATCTTGTCGGAGTTGAGATAGCGCAGAGGACACCACAGCGCGTATCCCACAGAAGGGCCGATCTGGTCCGCAAAAGGAAAGTGCATGATATGCTGCTTACGGAACTTACGGACGAATATGCTATCATGCAGGTGAACTGTGAAGGCGGACTGTATGTCAAGGAACTGGTATCCGGCGACGATGGAAGGACACAGCCAAGTCTTACGGGGCTGCTGGGCATACAGGCAAAGGTCACTGAGCTCGATGTCATTAAAGTAGATATATGAATAATTCGCGGTTAAAGTTCACATCATAATAGCATAATTAACAGAATCAAGTTGATTAACGGAGGAAAAAAATGCCAACATCACACGGTGAAAAGTGCTGTACACGTTACAAGCTGAAGAAGACGGTAAGAGAGAGAGGGATTTCCCCTGTAAGCAAGGCTATCCAGGAATTCACAGAGGGACAGATGGTTCACATCGATATAGACCCCAGCGTACAGAAAGGAATGCCAAACCCAAGATTCCAGGGAAGGACCGGAAAGGTTCTCGGCCAGCGTGGTCGCGCATACCTGCTCCAGATAAGGGACGGTAATGCTACAAAAGAACTTATATCCCTGCCACAGCACCTGAAACCACAGAAGAACGGATAATATACGGACATACTGTATTAGATCGGGTCTTTGCATACAACGTTAGATATATCTTTGTTGGCAACAATGAGGATATATCGGAACTATTTTAGTTGATGACACAAAGAGAACATGAGATAATTGTGAAGAGTGTATACCAATGATTGTTAAGGAAATTCTGAGCGAAGAGTTGCTAACCCTTTCCGAAGTGAAAGGTATTTTGCACCAGATCCTGGAGGAGCGCGTGCAAAATGAAGAAGAGCTGGGTTATGAGTTGCGTAAGGCCATCAATCATGCAGATACGTTCTCAAAGACCTCCCCGGAAAAGTCAAGAGAGCTTGTTAACAAGCTTATGGTGCTGGAGAAGATGAAACCGGATATCGCTATCAGAATAGCTGATATAATGCCACAGACCAGGGATGAGCTCAGGTCCCTCTATGCAAAAGAAAGGTTCACTCTAAGCGAAACTGAACTTGACCAGATGCTGGAAATGGTCGAAGAGGCAATGGATTAATATATATCCGATAATCCATATCCGATACATCCTTTTTTTCAACAGAGAGAAGGTGTAACATCAGCAGTGGGTATGCCGGAGGGAATACGATGCCAATTAGGGGAAAGCCACCTGAAAAGGAAGAATATGCATGGGTCCTTGATTACCTGCCCTATGGAAGCACTGAGGACAAAAGACCATCCTACCAGAAAAGACCAGTGCTGCAGGCCGTCGGTGAAAAGAACTTCGTCTTAATGGAACTGGTGCCAAAGGAAGGCAAAAATCCGAATATACAGTCTCGCGTGTATATAGGAGAAGGCGACAGGGACGAGATCGACCATGTAAAGCACCGGATAGGCTACAGCAACCTGAGCCATGGCGCCCAGCTTGAGCTACCCTTCATTCTGGAGATGAATGTGAACAGCGATGAAGAACGGTTCGTTAAATTCTTCAATGAGGCCCATCCCATCACCAACAGGCTACACATGCTTGAGCTCCTGCCCGGCATCGGGAAGAAGCTTATGTGGGCCATTATAGATGAAAAGAAAAAAGGCGCTTTCAAGAGCTTTGAGGATCTCCACACAAGAGTGGGTGGAGTGCACTCGCCCCAGAAGGTCATAGCCAACAGGATAATCGAGGAGCTCAGGGACGAGAATATCAAGTACAGACTGTTCACCATACCCCCGAAGCGCCTAAAAGAATAAGCAAGGTGTTCTTTTCGTGGTTCACAATATTCTCAGGAAATATGGCATACGTGGAGGTGACCACGACCAGCATTTCCTTGTGGACAAACTTATACTCGACGGGATAGTCGCGGCTGCAGATATCCAGGCCCATGAGACCATACTGGAGATCGGGGCCGGTATCGGTAATCTCACAGAACGCCTGATGAAGCGGGCAGGAAAGGTGATCGCCATAGAGCGCGACCCGGTCCTTGTGGATGTGCTCCGTGACCGTTTCGGAGAGAACGATAAACTCGAGATCATTCCTGGCGACGTCCTTGAAGTTGATTTCCCGCCATTCGATAAAGTGGTTTCCAATCTCCCGTATTCCATATCCTCGGAGATAACATTCAAACTCCTCAAGCATGATTTCGAACTGGGAATACTCATGTACCAGTACGAGTTCGCACAAAGGATGGTAGCACATGCAAACTCCGGGGATTACAGCAGGCTTTCGGTGAACACATATTATTTTGCAGATTCGTCCATCATCATGGAGATCCCGCGCAGCGCCTTTTCACCGCCTCCGGAAGTGCTTTCGGCAGTCGTCAGGCTCAAGCCGAGGCCATCCCCGTTTGAAGTTGCTGACGAGAAATACTACCTTGATTTCGTTACCGCTGTCTTTGGCCAGAGGCGAAAGAAGATACGTAATTCGATAATAAGGAACAGGCAGGTCATTGGGATCGAAGGCATAAGAGACCTCATCGGTGAACTTCCTGCGGAAATGCTTGACAAAAGGCCTGAAAACCTGGAGCCGGAGGAGCTTGCATACCTTGCAAACCTCCTTTACAGACGCAGGCAACAGGGATAGTATGGCCTGCATCAGTTACAGGAATGCAAAAGTAGAACGGGATGAGAATGCATATGATCCGGCGGAAGATTCATTTCTGCTTGCAGATGCGGTAGTAGAGCATACCAGTGATGGCAGCAGGGTCCTTGAGATAGGCACGGGCACGGGTTTTGTATCCGCGGTCCTGAAAGCTAACAGAGATGTGGACCTCGTTGCAACCGAGATCAATCCCCATGCATCTGCCTGCGCAAAGTCCAATGGCATTGAGGTCATCAGAACAGACATGTTCGCCGGGATCCGCAAGGAGCGTCTCTTCGACCTTATAATCTTCAATCCTCCCTACCTGCCTACATCCGAAGAGGAAAAAGTTCCGGGGTGGCTGAACTACGCTTTTGACGGGGGTGTTGACGGTCGTGCAGCGATCAGACCTTTTTTAAAGGAAGCCCGCAGTTACCTTGCACCGGGAGGCACGGTCTTGCTGCTGATATCATCCCTTACCGGCATAGGAGAGATAAGGAGAGAGATGGAAGGACACGGATTCCTGACCGAGATACTATCCGGCATTAAATGTAACTTCGAAGAGCTTGTCGTTATCAAAGCAAGTATGCGCATGGAAGGAAAAAAAGATTGACGGTCACATAAAGCCGTCGATCAGTATGTTCACTTTCTCTGTCTGCGGTTTATGCCTGATAAGGGGAGCTGACCTGAGCACCTCGTGGTTGTCCTCCAGAACCGGTCTTTCATTCATATAGAGCACTCCAAGAGGTATCTTCTCACCCCATTCAAGGGATCTTTCAAAGGCTTTGACCCTGTCGTCCAGGGGATACTCGCCTTCCTCCATCTTGTAAACCCTTTCCGAATACCATTTAAAAGTGTTGAGCTTGTTAAAGGTGACACAGGGTTGCAGCACTTCCACAAGTGACAGGCCCCTATGCCGGATGGCTTTCATGATCAGCTCCGTAAGGTGTGGCACATCTCCCGCATATCCCCTGCTGACAAAGGAGCAGTCCTGAGAGATAGCAAGTGCAAGAGGTTTCAGAGGATTATTGAAAACACCCTGCCTTTGTATCTTGGAGACCATACCACGTTCACTGGTCGGAGAGGCCTGCCCCTTGGTAAGGCCGTATATCTGGTTGTCGTGCACGATCAGAGTGATGTCGGGATTTCTCCTGATGGCATGGATCAAATGATTACCGCCTTCCCCGTAACAGTCCCCGTCCCCTGCCACGGCAAGCACTGTCATCTCGTGGTTTGCAAGCTTTGCCGCGGTGGCTGGCGGGAGGGTGCGGCCGTGAAGCCCATTGAAGAAGTTGCAATTAAGATAGTGTGGAAGCTTGCCTGCCTGACCGATACCAGAAACCATGAGCACTTCGGAAGGAGCTTTTCCAAGGTTTACAAGGGCATGCTTCAAAGCCTTGAGTATATTAAAATCACCACATCCAGGGCACCATGCCGTTTCATAATCCCCGTAATCTTCTACGCTTACCATTCAGATCACCTTCTTTTCGCGAAGGGCTTTTATTATGGACATCGGAGTGAAGGGCAGGCCATCATACCTCAACACCTTGTCAGATACTTCGATACCGGCCTCTGCCCGGAGTAAACCTGCAAACTGGCCTGTATAATTGTTCTCGACACATACCTTTTTCTTTGACCCCGCAAGTATCTTCCTTATGCTCTCCGCCGGCAGGGGGTGAATATAGTTGAAATGCACCAGGTTAGTTGAATGACCGTCCCTATTGAGGATATCCACTGCCTCGGCCAGCGGCCCGTAAGTGGAGCCCCATCCGATCAGAGTAAGCTTCGCATCATGCGGGCCATAGATTTCCGGAGGCTTCATCTCACCGGCCAGCAGTTCGAGTTTATTCATTCTCTTATCCATCATCCGTATCCTGTTCTCCTGAGTTTCGTCAATAAACCCGAACTCATCATGTTCATCACTGTCCGCACGCACAAGTACCCCTTCCTGGCCCGGAAGCGCCCGTGGGGATATGCCTCCCGGAGTGAACTTATAACGCCGGTAGTCGCCATGCTTGGTCCTCAATTCCTGATCGGAAAGCAGGTGCCTCTCTACAATGACCTTTGAGGTGTCGAATCGCTTGCAGGTGAACATAGAATCGGCAAGATACTGGTCACTCATGACAAAGACCGGCATCTGATACTTTTCTGCAATATTGAATGCTTCTGCGGTCATGTAGAAGCACTCATCAGGAGTACCCGGTGCAAGGATGCACCTGGGGAATTCGCCCTGTGCCGCGTGCAGCGCGAACAGCAGGTCCCCCTGTTCGGTCATTGTCGGAAGCCCCGTAGCAGGCCCTGGACGCTGTGCAAGGAAAATGACCACCGGGGTCTCGGTTATCCCGGCAAGGCCAAGAGCCTCGGCCATGAGAGAGAATCCGCCTCCTGATGTCGTGACCATTGAGCGTGCACCTGTAAAGGAAGCACCAAGGGCCATATTGAGTGCCGCTATCTCGTCCTCGGCCTGCTCAACGACCACACCGAACTCGCCTGCATGGCCTGCAATAAAATTGAGCACGCCTGTGGAGGGACTCATCGGGTATGCTGACAGGAAATGCACACCTGCAGCAAGTGCGCCAAGCCCTACGCCATCGTTGCCTGAGAGAAGCATCTTTCTTTCCTGTGCCTCAGGCGCCAATACATCGAATTTACATCCATGAGGATAATTGGCCCTCACGTAATCATAACCCGCCTTTGCTACCTTGAGGTTGTTATCTATTATCTCCTGGCCTTTCTTCCTGAATATCGAAGTGAGCACATCATTGAGGGCATCCAGGCTCAGGCACAGCAGTCCCATGGCAGCTCCGGCTGCAACCGTATTAGCATATATCTTGTTGCCGCCTGCATCCTTTGCTATCTTGAGCATCGGTACATGAAATATCGAATCATGTTCCGTTTCAAGTTCAACTACATCCCTGTCAACTATCACAACCCCATCCGACATCTCGTCCAGATGCCTGTCGATGGAAGTGCGGTCAAGGGCGATAAGTATGTCCACATTCTCATCCATTGCCCTTACCTCAGCGTCGCTGATGCGTATCTGGAATGTGTTATGGCCACCCCTTATCCGGGAAAGATAATATTGTGTGCTGAAAACATAGAATCCGCTCTTAAGCAGGCTTTTGGAAAGCACACTGCCGATAGTGTCCAATCCCTGGCCTGCAGCTCCACCTATCTTTATCGTAAGATCCAAGTTCATTTAAATCCCCTGCTGGTTTTTATTAACTTTCAGACCTCTCCAATGGTCAGAAAACCCATACAAGCCCCTGAATGCATAAAAGGACTTTAACGATACAACATATACAGATTAAATATTTGTCTCCGGCCTTTATATCTGTAACTGTCAGTCATACACTTTTATAAAATAGAGAGCACAGTGTAGAATATTTAATAATCATTACCTATTTATAATATATACTCTTTATTATTATAAATTGATAATAATCAAATACACTATAGAATGCAGAAGTGGTATAAATGGATAGAATGCCAACCGGGATAGACAATCTGGATAAGAAGATCGGGGGTGGATACCCAAAAGGGAAGGGAATACTTGTTACCGGTGTTCCGGGTGCCGGTAAGACCATTTTCGGCCTTCATTTCCTGCATAAGTCCTGTATGGATGGAAACAAATGCATCATGGTCGCGACTGAAGAAACAACCGAAGACCTGCTGGGACAAGCCTCAATGCTGGGACTTGGCCTTGAATCATTTATACAGAAAGGGCTCCTTCAGATGAAACCCGTTATCGAACTGAGGACCAGGAGCATTGCACGCGGGGCGCACCTTCTTGATGACTATAGTGATGCAGAGATAAACATAATCGAGGAGACCGGACTGGACAGGCACTTAAGGGTGGACAGGGCCGACTTCAATATCGAAGAAATAGATATCATCGACCTGGTAAGACTTATTCCGGAAGACACGGATGTTGCGGTCATTGATAACCTGGGAGTACTGGCATTCGGACTTACTGCCAAGGAGTTCAGAGACAAGTTTGATACTCTTAACCGCCTGCTGGCAAAACAGAATACCAGCACTTTGTACATCATGGATGAAGCAGCCTATGAGATGACGCACAAGATAGCAGACTATTCGACTTATGGGGCAGTCAAGCTATTCGTGAAAGAGAATCCATATACAGGGAATAACGAACGTTTCCTGAGCATACCTAAGATGCGCAGCACTAAGATAACCCTTGATGTGAGTGTTTTTGATATAACTTCTGCAGGGATAAAGCTCAAAGGAGCAAAAAGCAAGCTTGTGGAACTCTAAGCAGTTGACAGCCACAGAGCTGCCTGGGAAATATAGGTGCCATTGAATGGAGCCACTAAAACTAAATATTAATATTAATATAAATATGAGCAGAACTAAGTACTCAATTGTTATGCCATAGCACTTATCAGATTATAACATTATCAAGGAGTTGTTGATATTTCCACCGGGAAGAATACAAAAATACTCATTGTTGACGACGAGATAATGAATATAGAGTTACTCAGAGCTTATCTGGAAGATACATATGAGCTGATCACCGCATACAATGGTCACCAGGCACTTGAAGTGGTTAAAAGCCAATTGCCGGACATCATTCTGCTTGATGTGATGATGCCTGACATGAACGGCTACCAGGTATGCCAATCACTGAAACTTGACCCTCAAACACAGTTCATACCTGTTATAATAGTTACAGCTCTTTCGGGAAGGAATGACTGGGTTACGGGTATTGATGCGGGAGCAGATGAATTTCTGACAAAACCCGTGAATAAGCTTGAACTCCTGACGAGGATACACTCCCTGCTCAGGATAAAGAACCTTCATGCAGACCTTATAGCTGAAAAGAATAAATTATATCTGCAAAACCGCATCCGTTCAGTACTCACGCAAATAATCCCGACCCTCCTGAGAACATTGCCTCCTGAACAGAAAAGTATCGTCATCCATCAGATGATAGACATGGTAATGGATGCCATTTTTGAGAATACCGACCCTGAGAGCAACCTGGCAGCCTATGAGACCGTAGGAGAGCTTTGCTGCCAGATAATAAACCAGCTTGGGGCTAATTTTGAAGTTGATACATCTAATAACAAGAACTGCACAATAAAAGGGAACCACTGTCCATGGGGCAGGGAGGAGGCCAGATCAAACCCCATCCTGTGTACGATCTCCAGGGGAATATTCTCAAGGGTTGCAAATATGAAGGGAGACGATCTGGAGGTCGATGTAATTGAAACCATGGGCAATGGAGATAATTGTTGCCTTTTTGAGATCAACAGGCTGGATTAAGGGAGAAGGTCCAGTATCCTTATTGCAAGATGAGCTGCGTTGGCACCGTTATCCACACCCACGCTGGCAACAGGAACTCCAGGCGGCATCTGGGCAATTGAGAGCAGCGCATCCAGGCCCATCATCTTTGCACTCACGGGAACTCCGATCACGGGTTTCTTGGTCTTTGAAGCAATGACACCCGGTAAAGCTGCCGAGAGCCCTGCTATGGCTATGAAGACCTTTGAATCACTTTGAGCAATGTATTCGTCAAGCTCAACTGGATTACGATGAGCGGATATCACCTGCACATCATAACTGTATTTGCTGTTGTCAAGCACATTGGTCACTCTGTGTGCAATGGCCCGGTCTGATTCTGATCCCATTAATACTGCAATGTCTACCATAAATAGCTCCTACGGAAGATTACCTTCACCACTTAGTTCATGCTGACGCTCTATATTCATGCGTATAAGGATCTCAAATATCTCCTTTACGGACGAGGTATCCAGGTTCCTTTCAGTTGCAGCCTCCATAGCACGCTCCAGCACTACATGATTCTGGGGACTGTCATTGATCTGGATGCCTTCTTTCTGTTTTGACCGAAGGACCTTTTCTGCAAGATCGACCCTTCTGTGGATAAGGTCAATTATCTCACGGTCAATCCCGGCTATTTCCTCACGTACTTCTTTGATCGTGGTCATGTTCCTCATCACCTAAAGCTTACTTGCACCGTTATTATTGATCCTTGTGCTTATCATAGTTCCGCTTATTCCGCATTCTTCCCACGCACCCCTTAAAATATGTGATGAACTCTCATCCACAAGGGCAACATAGGAAGGGCCGGTGCCGGAGAGTGTTACACCCTTCACACCTGCTTCCAGTGCACGCATCAGGAACTCTGTATCAAAACCCAGCGCACTGCAGTAAAGGAAGCCGTTAAGTGTCATGGCCTTTTCATACTCTCCGGCGAGTGTGAGACCGTAAGCGATATCCACCCACGGCGCTATCAGCCTCGAGCGTTCAACATTCGTACCGGAGCTGAAGGCTTTCCTGTCAGGCGCAAAGATCAGCACATCAGCATTTCTCTCTTCCCTTCTGACAAGCTCTGTTTCCCGATTATCGGTAACAACAAAACCTCCGAAAAATGAAGCGCATGCATCATCAAAGGCACCTGTGATCGTAACGCCGGCATCCTTTGCAGCCCGGACCCCAAGCCTTACAGCTTCCAGAGAGTCCATTTCCTCGCCGATGGCATCCAGTGTTGCCAGCACTGCCGCATTAGCGGCTGCACTACTGCTTTTAAGCCCCCGTGCAAGAGGCACTTCGCTGCTGGTCGTGACAGTACCACCGATCTCAAGCCCAAAGTGGTCCAGCACATACCTGACACAATTTTCGATCAGGGAGGTATCACCTTCCGGCATTCCCCCGATATATCCGCGAACGGCCTTTTCGCTATGATCAAGCTCTACATGTGCAAACGTTTTCAGGTCGATGCCAAAAGCTGCACCCTTCCATGTTGCAATTGCATTTACGACCGTGCCTGCACCCAGCGAATAGGCCCTTCCTTCATATGCCATGGGTAATCACACCTGTTTGGGAGCAAGTTTCACCCTTTATTTCAGACATGCATCCCTAATTGCATGTATTATATTTAAATGTTGGAGAGACTGAGAGGTCGGAATGCAACAGGATACCTTTATTTATCATGGACAGAGAATTGTTTATCAGAGCAGATAAAGCTGCTCTGCATAAATGAAAGGAGGAGTGGATAAATGGCATCTTCTGCCAGCTCGTGTAATGTCTTAAGCAAGGGGCAAAGGATCAAGTGTGAGGAATGCGGGATAACTTTAGAGGTCGTCGATGAGTGCAAAGGGTGTTCCTCGGAAGACTGCAATATAACATTCAACTGCTGTGGAAAAGATATGAGCATCATAGAGAAATAAAGGATGGCCTTCAAAGGCCCTTTTTTACTGTTTTGCACTAAGATCGATCTGCCATTCCCAGTTCCGTCTTCATATCCCCATATAGTTTTTCATAAATAGAGAGGACTTCCTGATCGATGCTTCTTTTATCTGCCTTGTTGCCGCTGCACAGGAGCATGCTTGTACCTGATGAGATGCCCGGGCAATTTGCAACAGCCTTCAGGCGGAATTTGGACCCTTTCAGACCAGAGAGGACATCCTTCAGTTCACTGTCACCATGCCCATAAAGAAGAAGAATGCCGTCAGAGATGTTCCCATAGAACCTGATCTTTTCATATATCTCCCGGCTGAGTTTGCAACTATTGGATTTCGGGGAAACGCTCTGCATGGTCAGGATCACATTGAACCCTTTGCTTTTCCGGAGGTCTGCAGGGATCGAGTCTGCGGATATTATCCGAACCCTGGCTCCTGTACCCCGAAATGCCTTTTCAAGATCAGCATCTTTTCCGTTCACAATAGCAAGACTTTCTATTGCACCGTCTTTCAGCAGGACTTGCGCAATCTCTTTTTTGAATAACTCGCAGCCTATTATACTTAATAATGGCATAACCATTACTCCTTGATACTTCTAAATGAGGCGCCGTGCAGATATCTCCTGATGTCAGGAAAATGGAACTGCTTTTAGCTTATATGTTACTACCCCATAAGAAAGGGGTTACAGGTAGTATAAATAATCACCGTGGTTCACTTCCCCTACTGTGGGATGTTGGAAGTTCAGACCATAACATAATGATACTTATAGAGGATATCAAGGCCATATCCGACACATGTGTAAACGATACTTTTATAACAAATAGGTGTTACTATATTTACAATTCCAGGAGCCTGTATGCTTCATGGATTGTGAGTTATCGGCGCGATAATTAAAGATGGATATTACACAGGTAAACCGGGATGTTCCTTTAGCGCTCTGCTAAAAGGTCCGGGCTTACACTGAAAATGGCGTATTCATGCCACAAAAGCAAGAAGTTTTGCTTAACGAAGGGAATTTCCAGTGAACGCATATAAAGTTGAACTCTTCCAGGTATTAGAGCCTTTATTGTGTCCGCCAGGCGAAACAACCTTACAAAGCATGTGGAGTCAAAAGGCAGGATTACGGAGAAAATGAGATGAGCGAATTAGTGTTTGGAGTAAAAGACGACAAGCAACTTGTATACATTCCTGAAAAATGTATTGGTTGTGGAACGTGCGTGATGGCATGTCCTAAAGGTTCATTGGTAATAGGCTCAGTGGGAGCCGTCGCCAGAGGACTTATAGACAAGGATTTCCTGGAGAACAGAGCAGAACTCTGCATTTTGTGCGGAATATGTGCCAAGACTTGCCCGACAGGCGCACTTGAACTGAGACAGGCTGGCAAAGCCGTAAATGATAAGAGCTATATCAGGGTCGCACTCAAGGAAACAAC
The DNA here is from genome assembly GCA_002501695.1 of Methanolobus sp. UBA474. GTDB lineage: Archaea > Halobacteriota > Methanosarcinia > Methanosarcinales > Methanosarcinaceae > Methanolobus. The sequence continues at coordinate 17,661 of DANZ01000055.1, forward strand.
TGTCAGTGACAAGTGTGTCCACTGTGGCCACTGCGAGCAGATCTGCCCTCAGGGTTGCATAGAGGTAAAGCAGTGGCTGGCAGATGACGGTAGTGCACGTGTTGATGGTGAAACGATAATCGATAACGGATGCTGCATTCACTGCGGATGGTGCATGGAAGTCTGTCCTGTAGATGCCATCACAGTCGAGAAACCATTTGAAGGAACCTGGCACAGGGACGAGAATACCTGTGTTGCATGCAGGACCTGTGTGGATACCTGCCCGTGCAACGCGCTCTTCAACCCGGAATGGGATGCAGGTGAGAGAGTTGACAAGGTCGCACAACGCCCGGACGCATGCATATACTGTGGTGCTTGTGACGTATCCTGCCCAGTCAATGCAATTACGGTGACAAAAACGGCCATAGTGCCTGAAGTTGAGAAGAAGGCACTCCTTGAGAAGAAACTGCTCAACACAGCAGCACCAAGACCGACACTTACATCAGAACTGGTCGTTGATAAGGAAACATGCCTGGGATGCGGTAACTGCGTAATTGTCTGCCCTGTTAACGCTACTGATGCAAACGTAGGTGCCGGCTACCTCAATGAGGTTGACAGCAAGAAACTTCTTGAGATAAGGAACGGTGTTGTCAATGTGGTCGATCAGGAACTCTGTGGCTCCTGCGGTGCTTGCGCTATGATATGCCCCGTAGATGCGATCAGACTGGAAGTAAGGGAGGTATAATATGGCTGGAACTATAGCAATCAAGAACGGTTATGTCTTCGATCCCCTCAACGAGATCAACGGGGAAAGAATGGACATCTTTATCAGGAACGGAAAGGTCGTAACGGAGCTTTCCGCCGCTGAGCTGAAGGATGCCAAGGAGATCGATGCATCGGGCAAGACAGTAATGCCCGGTGGGGTCGATTCCCACTCACATGTGGCAGGTGCCAAGGTCAACGTCGGCAGAATGATGAGGCCTGAAGACCATTATAAGTCCTACCAGAAGAAGACACCGATCACACACTCCGGCAGCGGTTACAGTGTCCCCTCCGTTTACCTGGGAGGATACGAGTATTCCAAGATGGGCTATACAACTGTCTTTGAGGCGGCTGTCCCTCCTATGGAAGCCCGTCACACCCATGAGGAAATGCGCTCCACACCTATGATCGACATGGGCGGATACCTTGTATTGGGCAATAACTGGTTCCTCATGAGATACCTGAAGGAAGGAGACATCGAAAAGGCTGCAGCTTACGTTGCCTGGATGATGAGGACGCACAAGACCTACGGTATAAAGTGTGTCAACCCTGCCGGTGTTGAGAACTGGGGATGGGGAGAGAATGTCAATGCCCTTGACCAGGCGAACATCCATTTCGAGGTCACACCTGAAGATATAATTAAAGGCCTTGCAGAACTCAACGAGATGCTGGGCTTCTCAATGCCCGTGCACCTGCATGCGAACAACCTCGGACACCCGGGTTGCTGGGAGATCACAAGGGATTCACTCAAGATCCCCAAGAACGTAAAGGCCAGACCCAAGGACCCAAATGTTGAATGGGCTGAGACAAAGATCAACCCCCAAAGACATGAATCCGTGTACCTGACACACTGCCAGTTCAATGCTTTCGGCGGAACATCCTGGAGAGACTTCGAGTCCGGTGTGAAGGGGATCACTGATTATGTCAACAGCCATGAACATGTCGTAATGGACAGCGGCTGCGTCCCGTTCGGTGAAGCCACCGTGATGACCGGCGACGGACCTGCAATTCACGACCTGTATGTGCTTACCGGCAACAAGTGGTCCAACACTGATGTCGAATGTGAGTGCGGTTCAGGAGTGTTGCCGTTCACCTACCTAAAGAATAACCCCGTGCACAGCGTACAGTGGGCGATGGGTCTTGAGGTGCTGCTCTATGTGAAGGATGCATGGAAGAGCATCATGACCACCGACAGCCCCAACGGCGGACCGTTCATAAAGTACCCGCAGGTCATCGCATGGCTGATGTCAAACAAAGCAAGACAGGATACCCTCAGCGAATGCCATAAGTGGGCAAGCGACAGGGCCGGCCTTGCTGGCGAGACAAGGGAATTGACGCTCAATGAGATAGCAATCGTCACCCGTGCGAACGCTGCAAGGACCATAGGCCTTTCACACAGCAAGGGTACCCTCGGTATCGGAGCTGACGGAGACGTGGCAATTTACGACATCAACCCTGCAAAGCTTGAGGTCAGCGACTACGAGAGCATTATCAGGGCCTTTGAGAACGCAGCATATACCGTAAAGGGCGGAGAGGTAGTCTGCCAGAAAGGAGAGATAGTAGCGATCCCAGAAAAGAAGACGTACTACACCGACATAACCGTGAATGCTGAAGAAGAGAAGAAGATGATAGATGACGTCAAGAACTGGTTCAAGTACTACACAATAGGTTTCAGCAACTACCCGACACCTGAAAAGTACCTTGCAAACCCTACCCCGATAAAGATCGATGCAGAGGTGTGAACGAATGGCAGAAGTAATTCTTAGACCGACAGGTAACTTCGACCTGACAGTTGAGGCAGAAGTGGTCACACCCGACAACTTTGCCGGAAAGAACGCGCAAGAGATAGGAAAGTTACTTGTATGGCAGGGACCGCAGCAGCTACCTCTCACAGACTTCTTTGAAATAAAGGGTAATGGCGGAATCTCTGCACAGGATACGACCATTATCATCGACGGAAATGTATCCAGAGTGAAGCGCATTGGAGAGGGCATGACCGCCGGCAAGGTCCATGTAAAAGGCTCAACCGGAATGCATGTGGGAAATTCGATGGCAGGCGGAGAGATCCTTGTGGAAGGGAACACTGATTCCTGGCCAGGGATGGAAATGAAAGGCGGCCTCCTGCACATTAAGGGGAACGCACTTGATCACGTCGGGTCCGCATACCGCGGAAGCTGGCGTGGTATGACCGGCGGGCGCATCGTCATTGATGGCGACGCGGGGAACCAGGTAGGCGGAGGCATTAGCGGAGGAGAGATAGTCATTGGCGGCAATATCGCTAATTTCTGCGGGACCCGCATGAACGGCGGCCTTATCGTGGTCAGGGGAAATGCTATCAGGACTGTCGGAGCAGAGATGACCGGCGGAACTATCGTTGTCGGCGGAACTATCGAGAAGTTCACCCCCGGATTCATGCAGACAGCGGTGGAATCCAACCTCAAGTTCAATGATATCGAATGCCCCGGAGAATACAAGAAGTTCGCAGGGGACTACGCCATTCCTCAGAAGGGAAAGGGCGTAATGTATGTGTCCGCTGAGAACAACGAGGATCTGTGAGTTGATTTTCATGCAAGCATTACTCAATACAGGAAGTACTATAGAAGAAGGCAGGCTTGCCAAGGGAGGCGACAAGTATTCTGCCGCCTACACTAAAGAATGCGGGGTCTGCTGGATGTGTGCTCAGGATTATGAAGCACTCGGGTGTCCTGAGAAAGTGAAGGTTACAGCCAGGGACGGCAAGCATTCCATTGCGGTCTATACAAAGGTAACAGAATCGGTAAGATGCGGACATGTATTCATCCCAAGGTCCATCTGGGCCAATATTGTGGTGGAGCCAAGCACGTTCTCTACCGGCTCACCGCTCTACAAGGGAAGCCCCGTCACGGTTACGCCTACGGATGAAGAGGTACTCAGCGCCGAGGAAGTTGTCCTGAAGCTGTACATGGGAGGCGAATAAAATGGTCTACAAGAACATTATCTGCCCCGTCTGCGGAGGCTCATGTGACGATATCCAGGTGGAGTTCAAGGACGGAAAGATAGATGTCCAGAACGCATGCAAGATGGGCAACGCCAAATTCCAGGAAGTCGTGAGCTCACACAGGATAAGGAAGCCCACTGTCAGAGATAACGGCAAGGTAAAGGAAGCAAGCTGGGAGGAAGCACTTGACAAGGCAGCAGATATCCTGGTCAATGCAAAGAAGCCGCTCTTCTTCCTTGGAAGTGAAACATCGTGCGAAGCCCAGGAAGTGGGACTGCACATCGCTGAGTATCTTGGCGGAATTGCAGATTCCAACGCAACCATCTGCCACGGACCAACAGTCATGGGCATACAGGAAGCAGGCTGCGTAGGATCCACTGCAGGTCAGGCAAAGAACAGGGCCGATGTAATTATCTACTGGGGAGTGAACGCACTCGAATCCATGCCAAGGCACATGTCAAGGTATGGTGTCTTTCCCAGAGGCTACTGGACAAAGAGAGGACGCTTTGACAGGACCATTATCACGGTCGACCCAAGGGTAACGCCAACGACTGCAGCTTCGGATATGCACATACAGCTTAACCCAAACAGCGACTACGAACTGCTCAGCGCTATGTTCACGATCATCAACGGCAAGGAACCTCATCACTCGGTCGAGGAGATCACAGGTATCCCGATCGCTGTGATGAAGAAGACCGTTGAGATGATGAAAGAGGCAAAGTATGTCGGTATCTTCGTAGGGCTTGGTGTTTCTTCATCCTACGGAAAGCACAGGAACATCGAGATAGCACTGAACATGGTCAAGGAACTCAACAACTACACCAAATGTAACCTTGGTGCGTTGAGAGGTCACTGTAACGTGGCAGGATTCAACCAGCTTGCATCTTACCTGTATGGATATCCATTCGGTATCGATTTCACTAAGGGATACCCAAGATACAACCCCGGTGAGACCACCACTGTCGATCTGCTCAGAGAGAAGGACGTCGACGCTGCATTCGTGATGTGCGGGGACCTTGTTAATCACATACCTGCAGACAGCGCAAAATACCTGGCAAACATACCAATGATCTGCCTTGATATTGCGCCCTGCCCGACAACAACTGCAGCAAATGTGGTTCTGCCTGGTGTGATCGATGCGATGGAATGTGACGGTACTTTCTACAGGCTGGACAATGTGCCGGTACACTTCGAACCGTTCACAGAGTCACCGTTCCCTGAAACAAAGAGCAACGAAGAAACACTCAAGATGCTCTTTGAAAAGATCAAGGCCAAAAAGGAAGCATGAGCGATAACAGGCACTCGGAAAGGAGCAGGGAGGCCGGAATTTCCCTTGCGGAGGAGGAAAATATATCCTCCCCTCTTTATGTTCCCATGAAGTGCCTGGAGATCACTGATAAACATAGACAGTATTCAGATGTGGACGTCATTGTTGAGAAAAGGTTCGACCTTTTCGTGAATGAGGTCCATGTGACGACTTTTTTTGCAAGCCCGATGGAACTTGAAGAGCTTGCCCTGGGATTCCTTGTCTGCGAAGGTTTCATCGAACCCGGCACAGGAAAAGGCTCCATCAGGATAACATCAGACTCCATCTTCTGTACGGCCGATATCGGTACAGAGGAACTTGCAGCCCTTACACACCAGCAGAGATGCGGGACCACGTCCTACCGCAGGAACACTGCCCGCCATATCGCCTCTGATGCGTGCTTTAGCAAAGACGCTATCCTGAATGCCGTGGAACAGCTCAAGGAGAAAGGAAAAGCCTGGCACAGGACAGGAGGAGCACACACATCCATGATATGTGACAGCAAAGGAGAAGTGCTTTTTTTCTGCGAGGATGTCGGAAGGGCATGCTCCGTTGACAAGGTTGTCGGGAAAGCCCTGCTAAGCGGCACGGACCTTTCACAGTGCGCACTGGTAACCACCGGCCGGCTTGCATCGACCATGATATCAAAGGCAGTGAATGCAGGCATTCCTCTTGTTGCAAGCAAGGGTGCGACTGTCAGGGAAGCGGTGGAGCTTGCGAATGGGGCAGGGATCACGCTTGTGGCTTTTGCCAGGAAACCGAACATGCATGTATACAGCATGGAGCAGAGAATCGTTTTTGAATGATGGTCCCACAGGAAAAGCCCGCAAGCTAAGCTCAAAAGCAAAAGAGTTATATTACATGGATATAAACTAAAGTCACTTTTGGTAGCACTTTTAACTTAATTTATAACACTAATATAATAAGGTGATTAAATGACTGAAAAGATTGGAATACTCGCAATTGGACACGGCAGCAGATTACCCTACAACAACCAGGTTGTAACAGAGATAGCAGACATGATCTCGGAAAGCCACCCGGAATACATTGTCAAGGCAGGATTTATGGAGAACAGCACACCTACTGTCGAAGAGGCGCTCCAGTCATTTGCAGGTACGGGTGTAACAAAAATAGCCGCTGTGCCCGTTTTCCTTGCATCCGGCATCCATATCACACAGGATATTCCTGCCATCCTTAAGCTGGACCCCAAAACCAATGAAGGGACTATCAAATTCGAGGGCAGGGATGTCAGGATAGTCTATGGCAAGCCCCTTGGCAGTGACAAGCTCATTGCAGAGCTCATTTTCAAGAGAGCACAGGAAGCCCTCTGAAAGCTGTGTCCTTACACAGCTTCCTTTCTGTCTATTTTAAAATAAAGTTCAGGCAGATCTGCGGGCTTATACTCCGTTAAAGACCACATATCTGCTTTTCTCTGCACCGGTCCATCATAGATGCCACTGATTATTTCCAGCTCAAATTGCCCTGTAATAACGACCGCTTTTGGATCCGATCGTTACTATGCTATTGGAGAACATCAGTTTCTCAATAATAGGATTGAGTTCCTCATCACGTATCCCAAGGGATGCACCTATCTGGCTAAAAGTACAGGGCCGCCTGAGGATAAGGTCATAGACCTCTTCTTCCACATTGTCATGCTTCATGCTTGAACTCTTCTTTTTAAGCCCCTGTAGGACCAGTTTTACCCTGTCCCTTCCAAACTCCTCATCAAACCGGCGTGCTATCTCCTTGAGCCGCACATCAGGAACAGGTAATACAAAATCTTCTGCAGGGGGCCTGCTGACAGTGAGTATCTCGATCTCATCCGGGTCGATGGTCTTGATCACTTCTATCAATCTCGCTATCTCCCTGTCTGTGCTGTTCACAGGATAACCTGTTGATGAATCGAGGAGCATCACTTCAATACCAAGCCGGGGGCGTTTTTCCATGCACATTATCGCTTTCAGGCCGTTTATGATACTTTCAAGTCCTATACCTGCAGCAGGCCTGTTTATAGACTCAAAAGTTTCTTCATAACCAGATACAAGGGTAGCGACCACAAGATCTGCTTCAGCAAGGTTTAAGCGAACATGCTCAAATGACACCAAAGATGAATTGGTCAATACGCAGATGGGATGCTCACTGATCTTCCTTATCCCCCGTATCATTTCCCCGAGTCCCGGGTTCAGTGTGGGTTCGCATGTGCCGGAAAAGGTGATATAGTCAAGGTCTTCTATGTTCCTGTGATAGGAGCGTATGCCTTCAACAACCTCTCCGGGAGTCACAAGACCCTCTATCTCTCCCTTATATGATATCTTAGTACCCACATGACCAAGCTGGCAATAGACACAATCAAAATTACAATTCTTCTTTACACCTGGCTTTCGAATGACATCGATTCCCAGGGACCTCCCAAGTCTTCTTGAAAGAATGGGACCATAGATAATTCTTGATTTCATTTCTGCACCTTCCGGACTCCCCTGAATAACCCACCCTGGCTGCAACAAAAGAGAATGCTATACTCCAATATTGTTTAATGGGACTTTGCACTACAGTTAACCTGTCCGAAATGTCTCGGGTGTATCCGGGTCTGAACTTCATAGCCAGATCTTCGAAAATGAGGAACTAAAGGAGCGCATAAGCTAGCAGGTGTGGCTGCCACATATATTTCTTTTAAATTCCCCAATTCTCCGGGCGATTCCTTCGTATGAGATACGAATACCCATACATATGCAGACCGGACCTTTTAACTTAATATTGCTTATTAGAGATGAAATATAAAAGGATAACCCACAAATAGAATGTATATAATCGTAATAGAGTTAAAATAAATAAGGACAGCATTGTAAACCTTATTTATTATTAAGCAAACTTAAAGTAAAAAAGAGGGTCATTTAGCCCGTGCCTTTTGCATGGGACCTTCGTATAGCTTTTCCAAAGCCTCCAGCATTTTTCTGATGTTAGCATAGGGTATCCCTGCAATCATTTCTTCATTCCTGATGTCTGTGGACCTGCGGCATCCAAAACAACCGAGGCTCATGTTCATTTTACCCGTCAGCAAAGGAATGATTGTAGAATCCACACATGTAGCCTGGAAAGCCGCTGTGCTGAAAGCCTGCCTGCCTCCTTCAAAGAACGTAGCTGCGGGGACCAGCCAGTAAAGTGTTTCAGGGAGGTCTACCAGGATGATCACATCAGGTTCGAACTCAAACTGCCTAAGAGGCCCCACGACAGTGGCAATGACGCTCTTTTCTTCAAGCTCGGAACGCTGCATGATCATATTTGCAGCTGCATCGGCACAGTCAAACATGCCCAGGTTCTTATGGAATTCCCCTGCTGTTACCTTGACAGGTGTCGGTACCATACCCAGGCTTGATGCACCCACCACACATGCATGCTTACCGGCAGGGAGCAAGAAGGATTCTCCCTTGCGCGCCCTCATGATAGACTGACAATGCCTGATATTGCCCTCCGGCTCTTCAAATCCTTCCGGAAGATCCCCGCCTTCCTTTATGAGTTTGACAGCCACAGGCTCATATTTAAGGCCAAGGATCTTGACAAGTTGTTCAGAGATTTCGACATTATTCATATCATTGTTCCTCCTTAAAGCCCGGTAGAGATCCTCCTGCAAAGCACAGATATCATATCAATGGCGCAAACATAATGCGCATAGTGCAGAATTCATAAAGGCCCTGTTCAGGTTTTCTACCAGCCGTTTCACATATGTATATTTTGATATTAATTGTTTATATTTATCTATTTTTCTAAATGCGAACAGATCTATTGCAGAAGTCCTAAGATCAAAATAGAAAAGGAAGATAAGCAAGGTCATATGACCTGCCTTATCCAGAAAAGATCAGATGCATAAGTCAGATGCTGTTTTTAATTGAACATGGAACCGGCAGCACTGACCAGATCAGACAACCTGTCGACAGGAATGCTGATTATCATTTCCTCATCCACTATCTGTGTGTACTTACGGCTTCCGCTGCACCCTACGGTCACACCCACCTCACCGGTGGTGTAAGGCAATGCAACACCATCACCGCACAGACTCTGCTTGCCTGCAAAACTTGAGTGGATCCTTCCGCCGCTTGTGTGAAGTAAGGCCTGGGACAGTTCCATAACATGTCTTGGGGTCGTGACTATGACTACAATGTCCGGCATGAAGGTTGCCTTCTCCAGCGGAGCATACATGATGGACTTTACCGAGAACGGCGTAACATAGGGCACTTTCTCCATAGTGCTCTTTGCAGCCTCAAGATTGCCAAAATGATTCAGGTGGAAATATAACTCACCATTCTTGAGCTTCTCACTCATTTCACTCATACCCATGACAGCAGCCCCACCCTTACACTGATGGTCGTCCAGGGTTGTGTAGAATGCAGAGCCCGTCCTTCGTACATTGTCCACCATCTGGCAGTGCCTGATAGATGTTTCTATTTTATCCATGCCCTGAGGGATCTCTTTTTCGTCAGCAGCAAGCCCGACTGCGACCGGAGAGGTTTTCAGGCCGAGTATTTCTTTCAGTTCAAGTCCAAGTCTGTTAATTTCTGTAATTTCCATTGTTCGATCTCCATATATTAAAGTGTCTTGATAGGTTTTGAAAGCAGGGATGTGTGAAGAATATACACAACTCGATATTGAGATATAAAACCTTTCCAGATAGAGAGAGAAACATATCTTTTTTGAGTATAAATTGTTTAATATATAGGCAAGCTTATATTTTTAGAAGTCAATAAAACATCACTGACTCATTCAACAGGAATAGTTTCAAACATTCACCGGAGGAAAAAACATGGGATGGTTCGATGTTGTCGCAGGCATTGCAACAGGCGGATTGTACACGATCGGAAAAGCTGCTTACCAGGCAGGCAATGCAGCTGAGAGCGCAGGTAACGCGGCAGAAGAGGCAGGACTTGCGGTTGCGGTCATAGGATCAACGATAGAGACTATCGGAGAACAACTTGTATCAACTCTGAAAGAGGCAGAGGAGCTCCTTACTATCAACAGGCTGACACCAAGAAGCGAGGCAGACCTGTGGGATGAGGAGAAATCAAGGCTTAATGCATTGAAGCTGGAGAAGGCAAAAGTCGAAAATGAACTTAAAGCTCTTGGAGTAAGCGATCCGTCAAGCTTCAGTTTCAACTTCTGGGACATCGTCTCGAACATGGACCTGGTCATCAAACAGTTCCAGCTTCTTGCCAGGCTTGCTGCAGTGAACAAGGAGATCCAGAACATATTCTACCAGGAGCCAGGGGTGCTGACTACCGGGATCTACAACGCAAAGGAATCACTGGAGCGCTTCAATGTTATCGAGCAGCCCATGATAGAGGATATCCTGGCTTCCCTGGATGATAACCTCGAAGTTAGTGAGGAGATACTTCATGAGGTAAAAAAGCTCTTTGTGTCTACAACGAAAATCCCGATCCCTCCCACTGAGCAGAGCGACTCTCTCAAAAGCAGGCTTGAAGCCATCAGGATCGACAAGCAATACTACAGCAAACTGCTGACAAGAAAGGATATCCTCACATCCGGGATGTCGGATGTGATCCGCGTCTACCCTGAGAACGTGTTCCAGATAGGGATAGACTCCATCAGGGTCCCAAAAGAGAATATCTATGCATCAGATATTCTTGACAGTGTCATGAATATTGGTAGCATCGTCGATAGCACCATCAATGAGGGAAATATCAAGGACGAACCGATCAACTCAGGAAACATAAAGGATGATATAACCAATGTCGTTAATGTAAAGGATGACCTGACCACTGTAGTCAATATAAAAGATGAAGCAGCGGTCATCGGAGCTGCCCGGGATGGTTCCATAAATGCAGGCACTGTTATCGGAAAGAATACCACAGTAGAAGCTGGTGCCACCCGCGGATCCGGAAGTATCGTCAAAATTGACGGAGTATCCGGTCCAATTGCGGGATCGATCATAGGGTCCGCCGCCGGGAAAGACAGCGTTGTGACCGTCAAGGCCAATAGTGCTATTATAAGTGCATTGAAAGAAGGCGATAACCTCACAGCGGAGAGTGCTACCGTCAGCCAGAGAGCTCTTTCCGCCTCCACTGCTGTCGCAACCGGGAAGACAGCATCCAGGACCTACATGATGTCTTCAATGCAGCCATACGGTGCCAGGATATCCGCATCCCTCAGCACAAAGTTTGACGGTTACCAGCGCAACTATGACTTCATGAAAGCCCAGAAGGCATTCTACGCAAGGCAGTCCCTGAAACTTGACAAAGCGTATGAAAAGGTGGCTAATAAATGGGTGGAGGTGCCCGGAGTTATCCCCGGGACACTTGAAGAGCTGCACGGTGTTCTGAAACGCGTAAAGACAGAAGAGCAGCCACGCATAGACTTATTACTCGATAACCTGAACACGCAGGTTCCCAGGACACTCGAGGAGCTGCACGGCGTACTCCAGGTCTTCAGGACAGAGGAACAGCCACGCATAGATCTCCTGCTTGACAACCTCAATGCAAACCTGGAAGAGTCAAAAGAGGCAATATCAAAAGTTAACGTGACCATGGATTCAGTGCAAAGAGCGCTTTCGCTGGTTGATACAGGTTCAAAGCTGAACACGAACATGATAAAAATAGGTGCCATGGCGGTAGGAGGTCTTATCGTCCTTAACCTGTTCGTCGGCCTGATAGTCCTTATCAGGATGGCATTGGGGCTATAACACAGTATGCCGGGATTCTCGTTTTAAACAAGAGCGGGATGGAGCCATTTCCTCCCTCCATCCCCTCTATTTTCTAACAGATGCTTTTCTGCTCCGGAGACGGTCTTATCCTGCAGCCTCCGTAACTGTGACCAATATGCCCCTGCCATCTGAGTTCACTATCACTGTCGAGCCTTCCGGCACCTTGCCTGCAACTATCAGCTTGGCTATCTTTGTCTCGACCTCGTTCTGGATAACACGCTTAAGGGGCCTTGCTCCAAATGTCTCGCTGTAACCTGCCCGTCCAAGATAGAGCTTTGCCTCGTCCGTGATCGTGAGGGATATGCGCTTCTCTTTCAGCCTTTCCTGCAGGTCCGCTACCTTGAGCTCAACTATCTGTGCCAGTTCATCGGGCCTCAGTGCATGGAAGATGACGACCTCATCGATACGATTGAGGAACTCCGGTCTGAAGTACTTGCCAAGTTCCTGCAAAGCCCTTATCTGCAGCTCGGCATAATCGATCTCCTTCCTTTTCCCTGGTTCCGGGAAACCCTGCTCGGGCCTGTAGGTCCCGCTGCTGTCTCCCAGCAGTTGTGTAAGGTCGCCTCCGAAGATGTTGGAGGTCATTATCAGCAGGGTATTCTTGAAATCGACAGTGCGCCCTTTGGAATCTGTAAGCCTGCCGTCGTCCAGTATCTGCAGCATGACGTTGAACACGTCCGGATGCGCTTTCTCGATCTCGTCGAACAGCACGACAGAATAAGGCCGCCTGCGTACCGCCTCTGTGAGCTGCCCGCCTTCCTCATGACCGATATACCCGGGAGGAGCGCCTATCATGCGCGCAACAGTATGCTTTTCCATGTACTCCGACATGTCAATGCGTATCATGTTGCTCTCATCGTCGAACATCTCGGCTGCTAGCGCCTTGGCAAGTTCGGTCTTACCCACACCGGTGGGACCCAGGAAGATGAAACTGCCAATAGGCCGCCTTGGGTCCTTGATACCCGCATAGCTCCGTATGACCGCATCAGCTACGGCTTTAACTGCTTCGTTCTGCCCGATTATACGACTGTGCAGGTTCTCCTCGAAGTGCATGAGCTTCTCACGCTGACCTTCCATCAGCCGGGTAACAGGAATGCGGGTCCATCGGCTCACTACCTCGGCTATATCTTCCTCGCCTACCTCCTCGCTCAGGAGCATATCGCCCTGCATTTCCTTTAGGCGGGTCTCTTCCAGCGCATAGTCCCGCTGGAGAGGGATGAGGGTGCCGTACTTCAGCCGCGACGCTAGCTCCAGGTTGTTATCATTCTCCGCAAGCTCAAGCTGCACCTTGGTATCCTCGATCTGCTGTTTCAGTGCATTCAGCTTTGCTATTGCCTGCTTTTCCATGTCCCATCTGGCCCGCATCGCATCTGACTCGGCCCTTGTGTCCGCAAGTTCCTTTTCCAGAGCTTCAAGCCTCTCTTTGGAAGCCTCGTCCTTTTCCTTCTTAAGGGCCTCACGCTCTATCTCTAGCTGCATTATCTTGCGGTCAGCCTCATCGAGTTCTGCGGGCTTGCTGTCGATCGCGGTCCTTTTCTTGGCAGCAGCCTCGTCAACCAGGTCAATAGCCTTGTCGGGCAGGAACCTGTCAGAGATATAACGGTTGCTCATCACAGCAGCAGCGACCAGTGCAGAATCCTTCAGACGTACTCCATGATGCACTTCATACTTTTCTTTAAGGCCACGCAATATGGATATAGTATCCTCTACTGTAGGCTCTTCCACAAGTACGGGAAGGAAACGACGTTCCAGGGCTGCATCCTTCTCTATATACTTGCGGTATTCATCCAGGGTCGTTGCACCGATACAGTGCAGCTCACCGCGGGCAAGCATGGGTTTGAGCAGATTGCCTGCATCCATTGCGCCTTCTGTGGCACCCGCACCCACTATGGTGTGGATCTCATCGATGAACAGGATTATCTGGCCTTCGGATTCAGCCACTTCCTTAAGCACCGCTTTGAGACGTTCCTCGAACTCGCCCCTGAACTTGGCACCTGCGATAAGCGCACCCATATCGAGAGCTATGATCCTCTTCTCCTTCATTGCTTCAGGAACATCTTTCTTTGCCACACGCTGGGCCAGCCCTTCCACGATAGCGGTCTTGCCCACCCCAGCTTCGCCGATAAGCACAGGATTGTTCTTCCTGCGCCGGGAGAGGATCTCTATTGAATGCCTGATCTCCTGATCCCTGCCTATGACAGGGTCCAGCTTTCCCTGGGATGCAAGTTCCGTGAAATCGATACCGTACTTCCTGAGAGGCTCCATAGTATCCTCAGGATTCTCCGAAGTTACCCTTCTGTTGCCCCTTATATCCTTGATGGCCTTAAGAAGCCGGTCCCTTGTAACGCCCTCTGAGGCAAGTATCTTACTGCCGGAACAGCTGCTCTCTCCAGAGATTGCAAGCAGCAGATGCTCTACGCTGACATACTCGTCCTTCATCTTGCCTGCTTCCCTTGAGGCGGAATCGAGCACGCGCCGCAGAGTCTGCGTCATATATACCTGCTCGCCGCCGGGACCGGATACCTGGGGCAGTCCCTCCAGATCGGATTCCACTTCCTGCGTCACCCGCTGAATGTCTACATCCATATTCCGGAGCAATGTCGGTACAAGCCCCCCGGTCTGCTCAAGCATCGCAAGCAACAGGTGTCCGCAGTCTATCTGCTGGTTCCTGTATCTCGCAGCGATCGTTGTTGAATCCTGAACAGCCTCCTGGGCCTTCTGAGTAAAACGATTCAGATCCATGATCTCTCCTCCCATATTATATGTGCGGTTTTCTCCCTTAATTAATCTATGTGTGCCATACATCCCCGGCACCGGTCAAACATATTTTATCCTGCTCTTTACCCATGCTCACGGCGCGCATAAAAAAGAAAGGCCGGATAGGCTGGTGCATATCTATCGTTTGTGATGCCCATGTCCCGGCCTTCTTGGAGCAACATGCGGTTTTCTGGGGGCCGGTTTTGCCTCATCACCCACTGCATTCTGTGCCCGTTCCGAATGATAGCGGTGCTTCACCACCTCTATTTTCAGCCGGGTGAGCTTCTCTATACTGTTAAGGAAACTGCGATCATCCGCAGCACAGAACGAATATGCTGTGCCCTCCGCACCTGCCCTTGCAGTACGTCCGATACGATGTACATAGTTCTCGGGTTCATTGGGAAGGTCATAGTTTATGACATGGGATATGTCCTCGATATCAATACCCCTCGCTGCGATATCGGTTGCAACCAGTACCTGTAGCTCCCCGGCCCTGAAACTGTCCATCACCCTTGTTCGATGGGCTTGTGATTTGTTACCATGGATGGCATCAGCGCCCACGTGATTCTTGTTAAGCGTTTGAGCCACCTTATTTGCCCTGTGCTTCGTGCGTGTGAACACCAGTACGCAGGTCAGCTGGTCCTGCTTGAGAAGGCTCAGCAGGAGTGCATCCTTATTGTCCTGGTCCACGAAAAAGACCCGCTGCTCTATGCGCTCCACTGTCGTTGCCTGGGGGGTCACCTCAACACGTGCAGGGTCTATAAGAAGCCTCCTGGCAAGCTCACCTATCTGTGGAGACATGGTCGCCGAGAAAAAGAGCGATTGGCGCTTATGCGGCAGCATCGATACGATCCTGTTCACATCCCTGATGAATCCCATATCAAGCATGCGGTCTGCTTCATCGAGAACAAAGAACTCGACACCGCTGAGCTTGACAATACCCTGGTCCATCAGGTCCAGCAGCCTTCCCGGAGTAGCTACCAGTATATCCACTCCCTTTGAAATACTCCTGAACTGCGGCACCTGACTGACACCGCCGAATACGACAGTATGCTTGAAATGCAGGAAATGGCCGTATGCAGCAAAACTGTCACCTATCTGCGCAGCAAGCTCCCTTGTAGGCGCAAGCACAAGCACTCTCGGGAGTCCGGGAGTTACGTGCTTATGCCGCTCATGCATCCTCTGGAGTATGGGCAGCACGAAGGCTGCTGTCTTGCCGGTACCTGTCTGGGCGATACCTATCAGGTCTTTTCCCTTAAGCAGATGCGGTATGGCCTGCACCTGTATAGGTGTCGGTGCTATGTAGCCTTCTTTAGTAAGGGCCCTTTGAAGAGGCTCTATAAGTTTTAGGTCTGTGAATTGCATATTATTCCTCTGAATTATAAGTTATATAAATTATAAGTATAGTAAATTGGCCAGGTAAATGACCTGTTATAGTTTGATGGTAGATAGACCTACAGAGGGCCCAACATATATGAAAGTGTAACTCCCGCAACCACGATCATTTGATTCCTTCTCATCCTGAAATTAAAGCAAAACAAATACAGGCAGTCCTGATAGCAAGATCCCGGGACTGCCTGAGTTACCAAAGCCTGCTTATAATGCTGCCAGACCTCATCCGTTTAACATTGGCCGGCTTATTCGATCATTATCCTCTGCTTTTCCTCGAGCTGCTGCTTTGGGATCGTAACTGTAAGGACGCCATTCTCAAGCCTGGCTTTTGCGCCTTCGGAAGTGACGGCAGAAGGAAGCGTCAGCGTCCTTGAGAACATGCTATAGGTTCTTTCCCTGCGTGTATAACCTTCATCCGTGCTCTCGGACTCCCTGCCGCATCTTGCACTGATGCTCATCACATTATCCCTGATGTCGATGTCAACGTCCTTCTTATCCACACCCGGAAGATCTGTGGTCACTGTGATATTAGTACCTTCATCCTTCACATCCACAAGCGGTGCCAGAATACCGCTTTCCGACCATTTTTCCCCAAGGCTCATCTCTTTGATCATATCGTTTATCTGATCCTGCACCTGCCTCATTTCATCGAATGGGTCCCATCTTGTAACCCTTGCAGGATTCCACCTTGTCAGTCCAAATCTCATATAATCACCCCATTTTGCCTTAATGGACGCCTGGATATTTCATGTATGTCAGTCTTCGTCTGTTGTACAAGCGGTCAGCCTGACCTCTTTCTTTAGTTATATTGCTCGTTCCTGCCTTTAAATTCTGCACAACACCTCCCTTTAAGATAAAAAAGGAGCGATCAGATTATGATCGCCGAGGTATGCTTATCCTTCTCATCATCATAGTCGGCCACAAGGGCTTCGGTTGTCAGTACCATGCCTGCAATGGATGCTGCATTCTGCAGCCCGCTCCTTACGACCTTGGTGGGGTCTATGACTCCTGCTTCGAAAAGATCCTCAAATGTATCGGTCTTTGCGTTGTAGCCATACTGCTCGTTGGACTCGGCCCTTATCCTGGCAACGACCTCGGCACCCTCGCGTCCTGCGTTGATGGCAATCTGCCTTACCGGCTCCTCCAGGGAGCGCCTGACGATGTTCAGGCCGATCTTCTGGTCACCCTCAAAATCAAGGTTGTCGAGCGCGGAAACTGCATGGAATAATGTTACTCCACCGCCGGCAATGACCCCTTCCTCTACTGCAGCCTTTGTGGCATTGAGTGCGTCATCGATCCTCATCTTCTTCTCCTTGACCTCGGTCTCGGTTGCTGCACCTACCTTGATGACAGCCACACCGCCTCCCAGCTTGGCAAGGCGCTTCTTGAGCTCCTTCTTCCTGAACTCGGCATCTGTGACCTTTACCTGGGATTCGACAAGCGCCATTCTCTTCTCGATGTCCTTCCTGTCACCCTTACCTTCAACAATAGTGGTCTTGTTCTTATCGATATTGACCTTGCGGGCGTGCCCTAGCATGTGCTCTGAGAATTCTTCGATCTTCATGCCCTTGTCTTCACTGATCAGCATGCCACCGGTGAGTACAGCGATGTCCTCGAGCATCTCTTTCTGCTCATCCCCAAAGCCTGGTGCTTTGACAGCGCATACCCGCAGGGAACCGCGAACGATATTAAGGATGAGCGCAGCCTGTGCATCACCTTCGACATCCTGGGCGATCATAACCAGCGGCCTTCCTTCCTTTGCAACCTTCTCGAGCACAGGGATGATCTGGTTCATGGTGCTGATCTTCCTGTCAGTTATAAGGATGTAGGGGTCTTCAAACTCACAGGTCATCTTTTCATGGTCAGTTGCCATGTAAGGTGAAACAAAACCACGGTCGAACTGCATACCTTCCACAACATCAAGAGAAGTTTCCATGGTCTTGGAGTTCTCAACTGTTATCACGCCATTGTAACCGACCTTATCCATTGCATCGGCAATGAGACCGCCTATCTGTTCATCGTTGTTGGCTGAGATCGTGGCTACCTGCAGGATCCTGCTCTTGTCCTTAACTTCCCTGCTCTTGTCCTGCAGATAGGCAACAACCTTCACGGTAGCCTTCTCAATACCTTTCTTGACCTCTATGGGATTGGCTCCGGAGGTGATGTTCCTTAAGCCTTCGGCAATCATTGCCTGTGCAAGAAGAGTGGCAGTAGTGGTCCCGTCCCCGGTGGTATCCTGCGTCTTTGAAGCAACTTCCTTTATGAGCTTGGCACCCATGTTCTCGAACTTATCGATAAGCTCTATTTCCTTGGCAATGGTTACACCGTCATTGGTGACAACAGGGCTTCCGGCCTTGTCAAGCACAACGTTCCTGCCCCTTGGACCAAGTGTGATCTTAACGGTATTAGCAACCTTGTCCACACCGTTCAATAACGCTTTGCGCGCATCCTCATCGAACATTATCTGTTTAGCCATGCGATTACCTCTGTATTAACAACATATTTAACAACACATTATAGTGAATGTAACAGTTCACTCTTCAACTACTGCCAGTAGATCCTTGAAATCGATGAACATGTGGGTCTCACCGTTGAGATCGATCTCATCGCTCTTGTATCCGCCGTAGATCACATGGTCCCCCACTTTGAGCGGGAGTGCCTTGCCATCTTCAAAAGTCCCTACTCCGACCACTATGCCTTCTTTTTTCTCTTCCTGGGCAGAATCGGGAATATAGATACCGCTTTCTGTAACTTCTGCTTTCTTGACAGCTTTGATTAACACTCGTTCTCCAATTGGTTTGATCATCATGATAGATTATCCTCCAGAATTATTCCGGCAACATCCGGATTACAATATAACAATATAACAAAACTCATACTTAAATCTTTTCACTAAAATATATTATGTCTCACTTTTGTAGATATGATTTCGATAAAAGACAGAAAAGTTTATAATCCCCCAGAGAGATAATCAAATCCATGCCACAACAGATCATCCTCATCAACCTTGAAAAGCCAAGGGAGAAAAAGCTCGAGCATGATATTAACTGGTTATGCAACAGTTTCGGGCTATCTTCCGGCAGGGATACTGAAAACATCGCTACGCAGATCGTGACAGACCTGCTAAAGCAGCTTGCTACAAATGAAGAGCGGGTATCATCCGAAAAGATAGCTGAGGATCTTGAGGTCACTCCCTCAAGAATTAATCACCATGTAAGGAACCTAATAAGCTCCGGTCTTTTGTACCGGGAGAGAAGGGCACTCTACCTCAGAGGCGGCAGTCTGAAAGCCGCGGTCAGGGAAATGAGAAAGGATTCCGACAGGATATTTGATGAACTTGAGGAAATAGCAGAAGAGATAGACAGGCAGATGGGACTGAAGAACAGATAGAGGAATAATGGGAAGGGAGGCAACAAGCCTGCCAGTAACTACCTCATCACCAGTACTCACTCATCTCCGCTTTTGTCATGCACCCAGAAATCACCATCCAGTGTGAGCTCTTTTTTCCATATGGGAACTTCTTCCTTCAGGCGCTCCAGGGCATCCACCAGGGTCACAAAGAGCTCCTTCCTGTGACCTGCCGCAACAACGATGTAAACTATATCCTCACCTGCCTTTATAAGCCCGGTCCTGTGATGCATCAGGATATCGATCACACCCTCCTTTTGCTTCATCTCTGTGCATATCCTTTCCATGGCGCTATCTGCTACATCAGGATATTTTTCAAATTCAAGGGCCTTTGTCTGAGTACTGCCGGTTACCTCACGGACGATACCCGTGAAGGTTGCAATGCCCCCTGAGAACCTGATATCAGGATTACTTTTTATTTTTCTTACCAGGGAACCCAGAGTTACCCAGTCTTCCTGCTCCCGGACAAGCTTTACGAGGCTGTCAATGTCCCAGTCAGACCTCTCCGGCAGCGTTGCAACCACATTACCAATACCTTCAGCTGTGGCTGCTTCCCCAAGAACGATCTTTGGAAGAGAACTACTCTTTGCGCCTTCGACGATCGCAAAGTCCATGCCGCTATCAGCCAGCGAGTCAAGAGCCTGCTCCAGAGTAGGATCACGCTTTATTGTCACGAGTTCTGAATCCGTAATGGCAGCAACAACACCTGCCCCTGCATCAAAGTGCTTTCCAGTATCTGTGTCCGCAGGATTGAAGCGATGATGGAACATCAGCTTGACCGTGCCCACGGAACCTTCCTGTGAGAGTGCCTCGACAAGGCGGGTGACCAGCGTCGTCTTGCCTGTTTTCTTATAGCCCGACACACAAATGACTTTCATGAAGAGGATTATGGGTATTTATCTATAAGTACACGGCGAAAACATTTTGAAACTATTTTAAAATTAGAGGTAATTTATAATAGGACCTTTTAGAAAAATTTATAAGCAGGAAGATGCTCCTGCTTCCCATGAACCAGTACAAGATCTGCATACGCGATATGCCCGAGGACGAAAGGCCCCGGGAAAGATTGCTCAAATACGGTCCTGAAGCGCTCTCGAACGCGGAGCTGCTGGCAATAATCCTCAGGACAGGAACGCAGAAAGAGAATGTGATCAACCTGTGCAGCCGGATCTTCTCAGAGTACAGTCTTAAGCAGCTGAGCCAGGCAAACATAAACAAGCTGACAGATATCCATGGCATAGGCACTGCAAAGGCAGCGCAGATAACGGCATTGTTCGAACTTGCACGCAAACTTGAGGGGTTCACCGATGAGCCAAAAAGGAAGATAAGGTCACCTGCAGATGTGTATTCGCTGCTCTATCCGAAGATGAGGGAACAGAAGCGTGAAAGACTGGTGGCCCTGCTCCTTGACACGAAGAACCAGGTGCTCCGCGAGGAGGTCATATCCATTGGCAGCCTGAACGCAAATATCGTCCACCCGCGGGAAGTGTTCAAGGCCGCGCTCATGGAGTCGTGCGCCTCGGTCATACTCTCACATAATCACCCGTCCGGCGACCCTACTCCTAGCAGGGAGGACATCGCAGTGACAGAAAAGCTCATCGAGGGCGGTAAATTACTGGGGATAGACGTGCTGGACCATGTCGTTATCGGGGACGGAAAGTATGTGAGCCTCAAGGATGAAGGGTATGTGAAATGAAATGCAGGACAGCTTCAGCCAATCAACCCGGCGGCTAAAACTTAAGAGAAAGCATTTGGTTCTGCTGTAAGATCAATTAACCCGACTAGAAGAGATCCTAAAGAAAAGACAAAGATACTATAAAATGCACTGATATTCTGAATCTGTAGAAAAACTATTCCCTATTTTGTTTGTCACGTGATCGTTTAAAAAGAATAAAACCCCAAAGTGTTGCTTGCTACAGGAAACACAAAGGGGATTAGTGTTTTGTTCCAGATTTTAGATCTGGAACACACTTTACAAGTTCATCACAATAATTAGTTCTGTTTATTTCAATGGACTATTGCAACAAATACTAAACCTGTTATATGCACGTGGAGAAAGAATAGATATCACTGCTATTGATTCAAGTGGGTTTACCAGTGGCCACTGTAATTTCTGTTGATATTGCTAAGTTCATTGTTACTGGTTTTAAGATGATTCCTCTGAGACAGAGAAAAAGGAAGAGGATTAAAGGAAGATATCGAAGAAAAAGGAGAGAAGAGTTTGATGAACTGTTGTACTATATTACATATCTCGCAGAAACTATGCTCTCTTTTCTGAAAAGAAAATATAGGAAAGAAATAAAGGCAAGAAAGTTTCTACAGAGCCCAAATTTCCACAATTTATGTCCCATAAAATTTAAATGTGTAATGGGTATTTATTATTGTGATGTTCAAAGGCATAGATATTCCGGATCGTCTGCCAAAGACGGCTCCAGGGATAAAAGGTAGCCTCTTTCATAGTTCTTAACTTATTAACTAAGTGATCTAGCACACTGTTGGAACTGTAGGGGGTGGGGGAAGTAACAGCTGATATTGTATTTTGCTACAGGGATTTCAGATTCATGAATTTCGCAGATTATGCGAAACTATAGTCAGAACTATTCAACTATAACAATAAAAGAATATCTGGAAAAACAGCTCCCGGATAAATTCGTCATAATGCGCCATGATATTGGCAGATGCCTCAGAAGGCATTGAATACAACAAAGATCGAGCAGGAACTTGGTATAACTGCAGCTTACTATTTTAGAGTGAAAAATAAATAATGTATTTCATCCGGAGTTAATACGCAAATTGAAGATATGGGAGGTGGTGAGTGGTCAATACGGAATTTGAAATCAAATGCCTGAAGCCTAAAGATGAAAAGAGATGGAATCAATTCGTCATGAAAAACGACAGCACCACGTTTTACCATCAGATTGGATGGAAAAATGCAATCCAAGAAACTTATGGTCACAAACCTTATTATTTGTTTGCTGAAAACGAAACAGGAGAGATAGCTGGTATTTTTCCACTGTCCTATAAGAACAGTCCATTCGTTGGAAAATGCCTCATATCTGTTGCATTTGCTCCGTATGGTGGTGTGTGCAGTGATGATGACCTTGTGAAGAAGGCATTGATTGACGAAACTATTGAACTCGGAAAGAAACTGGATGTGGATTACTGCGAGTTTCGATGTCTGGAAGAAATTGACACGCACAGAAATATGGGTCATATAAGAAACCATTCTGCATTTCACCTGGATATTTCAAAAGGACATGAATATATCTGGGATAACATGAACCGAAATGTAAGGAACAGAATACGAAAAGGAGAAAAAAGCAATCTAAAATATGAAATGGATTCAAACTCAGATTCAATATTCACATTCTATGATATATATGCCAGAACTATGAAGCTATTAGGCACGCCGGTTCATGATATCAAACTCTTTAAAAACCTGCTTGAACAATTCCCAGACAACATCTTTATTGCAAAAGCAAATTTAGATGACCGTACAGTATCTGCTTTCTATTGCCTGAAATTCAAGGATATGTTGATCACTGCATGGGGTCAGTCTTTGCATGAATATTTAAAATTTGCGCCAAATAATTTTATGTATTGGAATTGTGTAAAACATGCATCTGAAAACAATCTATTAAGGGTTGATTTTGGTAGAAGTTTGGTCAATTCCGGCCATCACACATTTAAAGCCAGGTGGGG
>DANZ01000108.1 GCA_002501695.1 Methanolobus sp. UBA474
GAGGCATAACTCTCGAAAATGCAGGTGAAGTCATTAAAGCTGGTGCGGATATGATCTGTGCAGTAAGTGCCACGGTTGCAGAGCCTGATGTAGGAAAAGCAGTAAGCGATTTTCAGAAACTTTTTATATATTATTGACAGGGAGAAGATTTTAATGCTGGCAAGTTTTTCAGTGGTACCCATTGGGGAGAAAGAAGAGCTCAAAGAAATGATAGCTGAACTGGTGCCGATAATTGAGGCTGCAGATGTTGATTACATTATGGGGGCAATGCAGACTACCATAGAAGGCGATCCGGATAAGGTCATGGGAGTGATCATGGACTGCCACAATCATATGAGATCACACGCATCGCGGGTTCTCACACATATCTCTATTGATGACAGGACCGGTGCATCCGGAAGGCTAAAAGGCAAGGTACAGGATGTGGAATATGTGCTTAACAGGAGAATAACGCATGAGTAGGATACGTGTAGGTAAACCTTCACCCAGCCGGCTGAAGTCCTTACTTGGGACAAGTTTCGGAGCATCAACTTCTCAGCTTCTAGTCCCTCCAGGTCCGGGTCTTGATGCTGCTGTGCTTGAATTAAAAGACGGGAGTGTTATGGCTATTGCCGAAGATCCGATATTCCCTGCTCCGGGACTTCCACTTGACCTAATGGGCTGGTTTACAGTGCATATAGGTGCCAGCGATGTTGCTGTAACCGGTATAGACCCTCAGTTCATGACCTATACGCTGCTTCTTCCGCCCACCTGTCCTGATGAGGATGCTCAGACTATAATCCAGTCTATCTCTTCTGCAGCAGCAGAACTTGGAATATGCATTGCAGGGGGACATACAGGCTGGTACGATGCTGTTAGTATTCCCATAGTCGGAGGCATTACTGTGTGGGGTTTTGCCGATAAGGGCTCCTGGATCTCTCCCGGCGGAGCCCGTGACGGCGATGTACTGCTGATGACAAAGGGACCGGCAATAGAAGCCACAGCTTTGCTGTCTGTTCTTTATAAGGACCGTATAAGCGGAAGTATAACAGAAGATGCTCTTCAAAGCTGTCTTAAACGCGTGACTGAAATAACGGTTGTAGAAGATGCACTTAGCGCTTTTGGTGCAGGAGGAGTGCATGCAATGCATGATGCAACGGAAGGCGGTGTTCTCGGAGGCGCATATGAAATGGCAGAGGCCTCCGGATTGCCTGTCAATGTAGATCTTGACTCTGTTGATGTGCCGGCTGATATCAGGGAATTTGCAGAAGCACTGAATTTTGATCCCTGGTATGCCATCAGCGAGGGAACTTTACTTGCTGCTGTTGAGCCTCAAAGCGTTTCGACAATTCGCAGAGCATGGGATAAACTCGGCATTAAAAGTTTTGAGCTTGGAGTTTTTGACAGCAGGATCGGGCATTCAATGTTTTGTAGAAACGGTATAACTTCAAAGCTGACAGAACCTGAGACAGACCCCTTCTGGAACTTGTTCTTTAAAGGTCTTGAACCGGAAGCCTGATAAAACCTGATATTTGAAACATTACCGGCATCGCTGGAATAGTAGATCCAGAGTAGGAAGAAGGATTATCAGAAGTCACTCTGCATTACATGGAGAAAAATGCTAAAGCGGATAAACCGGTTACTCTAAGTGCTCATGTCAGGAAAAGGTCTATTTATACTTCAGTAACCGGAAAAGCCCTTTAGATGGCTTGTAAATCCTATCAGGGAAATTTTCGACAAGTTTCCAGATGCATCCGTTGACCGTCTTCGGATGAAATGTTGGATCTGATGCCTTAATCTTTGAGAGCAGTTCCGACCAATGCAGTCCTTCTGGATGCTTCTCGAGTAACTCAAAAGCTTTTGCGTTTATACGTTCAGTAACTCTGGATGACTGCATACTTGGTTTTGGTGTTTCTATCATACGAATATTATTTTCTCTTATGTCGATAAATATTTTACTGAACGCCAGCCTGAATTGAATATAAAATCAGGATTAAGAGAAGATCCTGCAGAGGATTCTCAACACTATCACTCTGAATGCTCATACGAGACAAAATACTATAAACTCTAGAAAAACTATACTATTTGACCATTACTATATTTATACGGCATACTCCCATTCCTTAATTATAATACAGTGACCGATAGTTCATTTTTGCATGATGAAGAACACATAGCCATACTCATCAGAATGTTTCCTGAAAACCTCTATTTCTTTTCGGGAGAACTCTATAATTGATCCGGCATCGGCGTTGCCTTTGAACTTTGATTCCATAGAATCGAGCCTTTTTTCGAAGTGGGCATAATAATCGTCCCACCAGGCAGATGCAGGTAGCCTGAACCTGTCGATCACGGTATAGCCTGCTGCCTCGATCCCCTTTTCAGTTTCAGGAATGCTCTTTATGTCGGGATAGGCTTCCTGCCAGAATTGCAGCGCCTCTTCCGATGGATTTTCGGTGAACCAGGCTGCTTCTGTCAGTGCAATGAACCCGCCGTCTCTGAGGAAGCGTTTCCAGTAGTTAAGGCCTTTTTCAAAGCCTATGACAAAGATAGCGCCTTCGCACCAGATCACATCGAACTCACCCTCTTTGAACGGCAGGTCGTCCATCGAGGCACATACTGTAGAGATCCTGTCCGATAATCCCTTCTCTGCCGCTTTTTTCATCAGCTTGTCCAGATATGGCTGGTAAATGTCAGTTGCAGTAATGTGACAGTCCCCACATATGCTCGCAAGATGGAGGGTCTGCATGCCAACACCGCACCCGATGTCCAGTATCCTGGCACCTGAAGGAAGGGGTCGAAGCATATCGAAAGCTTTTCCGGTACACTTATTGCTTCCGGGGCCCTGGCGTGGTAATCCATCGAATATCTCAAAAATCGCTGATTCGTCCATAGAACGACATAAATTTTATCTGTTAAACTTTTTATGGTCCCGGATATTTGTTAAATTTTGGTTTTAAAAGTATCTACCACAAAATATTTCAGCCTAAACTGACAAGAATTGTTCATGAACTGGCAGACTTTACCTGAAACTTCCGGTCCTACTGACAAAATCACAATCCCGGGATGGGATGAAGAACTAGGATTCGCATTTTCCGTATATAATGGCCCATACATACCCGGCAGGGTTGTATCAAGACATAAGACGGTGTGGGAGGTTCTCATCTCAGGCACTACCATAAAAGCCGGAATCTCAGGTGCGCTTCTGAAGTCCGGTAAGCAGCCAGCTGTGGGTGATTTTGTTGTTTTGCTGGACCAGGCCGAGCTGAATTCGTATATAATAGTCAACGTATTGCCCCGAAAAACGTGCCTTTCAAGAAGTGATGCAGGAGACAGCAGTGAAGAACAGGTGATTGCTGCAAATATCGATACTATCTTTATCGTTACATCAGCAGGAAAAGATCTAAACCTGCGAAGGCTTGAACGCTATCTGACAGTTGTGTATTCCTCGGGAGCAAAACCTGTAATTGTAATGAACAAGGCAGACCTTACAGATAAACCGGCTGAATCTGTTGACAGGATAAGGAATATCGCAGGTGACGTTCCTGTTGTTGCCATCAGTGCCCTTTCAAAAGAAGGGCTGGACAAACTTGAGGCTTATATTGCACCAGGTAAAACTGTGGCACTCATTGGATCATCCGGTGTTGGGAAATCCACATTGATCAACGCTTTTTTTGATGAAGCTGTCCAGAAGACCAAAGGTGTCAGGGAAGATGATGAAAGAGGCAGACATACAACCACAGTAAGGCAGTTATTCCTGCT
The DNA here is from genome assembly GCA_002501695.1 of Methanolobus sp. UBA474. Taxonomy (GTDB): domain Archaea; phylum Halobacteriota; class Methanosarcinia; order Methanosarcinales; family Methanosarcinaceae; genus Methanolobus. The sequence goes on from DANZ01000108.1 coordinate 3,742, forward strand.
TCCAAACGGCGGAGCAATTATTGATAATCCCGGTATCCGGGAGATACAGCTGGGGGACAGTTATGAAGGGTTTGGAAAAGCCTTTTCTGATATTGCCGGAATAGCTGAGAACTGCCGTTTTAAGGACTGCACCCACGATCAGGAACCGGGGTGTGCGGTTCAAAAAGCAGTCCAGGAAGGGAACATTGCAAGGGAAAGACTGGACAGTTACCGGAAATTGAATGCAGAACTTGCGTTCCAGTCTGAAAAATCAGAGATCGGTCTTAAAAGACTTGAAAAGAAAAAGTACAAAGGAATGCAGGTAAGCGCCAGAGAATACCGGGAATACAAGGAAAGAAGATAAGGTTCCTGAGTATCAAGTCTGATACCAGGCATAAATTCATCAATAGAGAATATGCAGAGAAACCGTAAATAGGAAAACATACATACATACTTACAATGGGCAATAGGGGTATTGTGCTTTTACTTCTTGTTTCCCTGGCTTTCAATATTTACCTTCTCGGGCCTGATACGATAACAGAGAGGTTTGAAATGCAGGGGGGCGAGTCATCTCAGCAGACGAATGATGAACTGAGGGAACAGCTTGAGGAGTGTAACCGGTCTTTACAGGCATGTGATCTCCAGCTTGAATTTTACAGGGATCAGCTGCTGGAAATGGAGAATGGTTCTGACGAATGTCCTCTGACATTCCTGGGCAATGCTACCATGCAGGCACCTGCAATAGTACAAAGGGTGGAACTGATAGAGCGGGGACCATTCATCAGGGAGAGGATCACGGAAGAAGGCGCGATGCTTGACATATCCGTAGAGATGGTTCCCGGTAAAGGGAGAGTGCTGGTACAGACAGTGCCTCTGATGGGTGTTGTTTTCCAGGATACTGCTAATATAGCTGTCTCCCTTGCACAGGAACGCACCGGGGCCAATATTTCCCAGAACGATGTGATCTTCAGTATAACTGCAAATGAGGAAATACCCGGAGTCGACGGGCCAAGTGCAGGTGCTTTAATGACAATATTAATGATCTCTTCTATCAACTCCACGCCTCCAAATCCGCTGGTAACGGTCACCGGTACAATTGATGAGCAGGGACATGTGGGCGCAGTGGGAGGGATCCTGGAGAAGGCGCAGATCTCAAAGGAGACCGGGAAGGAGCTTATCCTCATCCCCGAAGATAACAGGCAGCTTGAAATAACCAGTGTGGATGAGCGCAGCGTGGGTGGCATAGTCATATCAGAAGGGGAAAGTGAAGTAGTAGATGCTGAATCCTACATTGAGGAGGAAATTGGTATTGAGGTAGAGTATGTAGCTGACCTTGATGACATAGTTGAATATGTACTGGTATATTAAGCGCAGAACAATCTACAATAATATCTTTAAGAGTGATTATCAGGGGCTTTAATGGAAAATCCCAGGCAATTTAACGATTCTCACTTCGGAATCGAACCCTGTATATTGCTTACACGATTATTTTCCTCCTCATAAACATGTATCTAACCTTTATACCTGCCTGAATGAAAGATTATTTATATTTATGAGAACCGTTCATATTCATCGAGGCATTATGGGGTATAAGCATCAACATAACTATGGTCATACTCTTCCAGAGTTGATACAATGGGTTACATATACTCATTTGTTGTCAAAAATACCTTCTTATTTAAAAGGTGATCAGCTTAGACTTGTCCTGCTTAAGCGCCTATTGCATAAAATAGGCGAAAGGTCCACAATCTCCTCCGGGTGCAAGATATATTATCCTCAGGGGATTTCCCTTGGGAATAATGTTATGGTCACAGAAAATGTCACTTTAAACGGAAAAGGGACAATAGAGATCGGCGATGATTCAATGATAGGTTTTGAATCAATACTTCTCACAAGCACCTACAACTTTGCCCGAAAAGATGTTCTTATCCGCGAACAGGGAAAATCACAAGCCCCTATAAAAATAGGAAGTAATGTATGGGTAGGTACAAGGGTGACTATATTACCTGGTGTGGAAATTGGTGAAGGAGCAATAATCGGAGCAAACGCTGTGGTAACTCAAAATGTAGCGCCTTACACGATAGTAGGCGGTGTGCCTGCCAAATATATAAAAGATAGGTAGTAAATTGTATGCTCGATTTATATCTCTACTAAACACTCTAGACGAAATAGAAGGTAGAAGAAAACCTTGATCCAGGAGAAGCGATGTTTCTAAAATTTTATCATTTTTTATTCTTAACAATGAACTTAAATAAGTCATACCCCAGATGCAGTTCTTCGCTCATCTTTTCTTCAATCTCATCATCTGAAAGACCTTCTGCCCTATATTGGTCTATACGGTCATAGATACTCTGTGAGACCTCGGAGTACTCATGGATGTCTTTCCTATGACTTCAGACATCGCCTTCAATGAATGCGATTCCTTTCAACACAAGTCTCAATCAAAGCTTCAGTTATTACATTACAGCATTAAAGAGGCGAGGGTACCAATCTGAAATTGAAATACTGATGAAACAACTATCTTTGAAACCGGCTTCTCAAAAAAGACAACTATAATATACATTTGATTTATATTATTATCTATTAATTTATAGGATGTGTATAAGTGAAAAAACTCATTTTGGGCTTGTCCGTTATTTTTATGGTTCTTGTAAGCGGATGTGTTACAATTTCCATTGAATCAAAGGTAGGTAGAGATGGAGGAATTGCTAAATATGATATGATGATCGATACAAGCGCTACTGTATATAGTTTAATGGATGACTATGATGAGGGAGAATCATTGCAGGAGCGGGTGGAATCACAAGGCGGGACATATAAGGAGGAGTGGGATAAAGATAATGTCCGGATAATTATGACAGATATTGTTCCCGAAGACGTACACACAGAAGTCGGTGAAGATTATCTGATATATAGGGAAACCTTTGGGGAATTACCGACTGAAGGAGTAAACGTACATTACTATTTAGAGATGCCAGGTAAAATAGTTGAATCAAACGCTGATAGTGTTGATGGGAATAAAGCTGAATGGCACATGGTTGGGGCAGACTCAGGAAGGGATATATATGCAAAAAGTGAAGTTCCTGCATTACCTGGAATTAGTGCATTCAGTATTATCGGTATCCTTCTTATAGTTGCACTTATCAGAAGATAATTGTAGAGGCTTAATCCACAGGACTGGATGTGAATATGATACATCAGATCCAATCAGTATTTTTTTTATTTTGAGGTGCGAATTCTAATTAGTTTACTGCATATTTGATTACTATTTCTAAAGCCGAATTGAATCTTCTCGGTATCATTTCCTTGACTTGCATTCATGTTCCAGCGCAGGAAAGAGTAAGCTTACAACTTTCTTCTTTTCTTTTTTATATTTATTTATACATATATCTGCGATTTTTAGATCCTAATATTGTGAGATATCATCACAAAAAAAGATTATTTAGAAACATTAATAAAGACCTCAAACTCTTACTTAGTTTGTAATTTTTATTGTTGGTGGTAAATTATATGAAAAAATATATATTATTATTAGCTCTGCTTATAGCATTATCAGGTACAGCATGTGCAGCAGATATAACAAATCCGGGAACAATTAAGGCCGGTGAAACTTTTAGAATACATGACAATGAAATTCTACCATATGGTGGAACTCTTGTAATCGAATTTGGGGGTACTCTTATTGTGGAATCTGGTGGTTCTTTATATTGTGACATTGACAATTCAGGTCTTATAGATAACTCCGGTCAAATGTATTTTAGTGCAACGACTTCCGGCACGATTAAAAACTCTGGTTCTATTATGATAACTGGCATTGTCAACAACACCGGCACTATCTTTAATTCCGGCACATTTGTTAATGACGATTTTTATATGGAAAACCATGGCAATATCTCCAATTCAGGGACTATGCACAACATGAATGGTTTCAATAGGAATTATGGTAATATCGATAATTCGGGCACAATTTCGTGTGGTATGGGGTCTTGGATTAAGAATTATGGAACACTCGACAATTCAGGCTCAATTAGTCTCTCCATGGATGATTCTATTGACAATTTTGGAATACTTGATAATTCTGGTACTATTTCTAGTCAGTTGGGATACATTACAAATGAGGGTGTTATCAACAACTCCGGGACACTTTCAGGCGATGAGTATTATGAGGGGAGCGGTTATTTCATTGACAACAGTGGTACCATCAACAACTGTACAACTGGCATTATTATTGGATTCATAAAAGGCAACCCCGTAAAAACAGTAACATGTCCAGGCGAGAATGTACCAGTAACATCTATTTCTGTCGCAGGACAAGGAGCTGCAACTACTGTCGAGAATGGAAAGACACTGCAAATGACGGCAGCAGTTATGCCCACAACTGCAACCAATAAGGATGTAACATGGTCAGTGGTAGCCGGGACAGGTACCGCTACCATAAGTTCCACTGGATTGATGACAGGAACAAAAGCAGGAACAGTAACCGTTAAAGCAACAGCTAAGGATGGCTCTGGAGTACAGGGTTCCTTAGCAGTTACAGTAACTGAAATCCCGCTAACTGTGATACCGGTAACAGGTGTTGAACTATCAGCAGCAGCAACCACTGTCGAGAATGGAAAGACACTGCAAATGACGGCAGCAGTAACTCCGTCAACTGCAACCAATAAGGATGTAACATGGTCAGTAACATCAGGAACAGGTACCGCAACTATAACTCAGAATGGGTTACTAACGGGTACAAAGGCAGGAACCGTTACAGTCAAAGCAACAGCTAAGGATAGTTCCGGGGTACAAGGGTCCTTAGCTGTTACAATAACTGCAGCGGTAGTACCAGTAACATCTATTTCTGTCGCAGGACAAGGAGATGTAACTGTAATAGAGAATGGAAGGACGCTGCAAATGACTGCAACAGTAAACCCGGCAACTGCAACCAATAAGGATGTAACATGGTCAGTAACATCGGGGACAGGTACCGCAACTATAAGTCCCACTGGATTGTTGACGGGTACAAAAGCAGGGACTGTGACCGTCAAAGCAACATCCAAAGGAAGTTCAGGTACAGAAGGGTCCATATTAATTACGATAGTTGAAGAAATAGTGCCATTGACATCTATCACAGTAACGGGAACTGCAACTACTGTCGAGAATGGAAAGACACTGCAAATGACTGCAGCAGTAAACCCGGCAACTGCAACCAA
>DANZ01000073.1 GCA_002501695.1 Methanolobus sp. UBA474
TGAGCTTGAAGTATTTGGTCAGCCCGGATTTGATGCCGTGGATATTCCTTTCCTTCAGCTCCCGGTAGAGGAAGTAGCGGCCTTTCTTGGCTGTCTGCGATATCTCATAGAACACCGGCGCTTCAAAGAACATCAGATCATGGTTATGCGGCTTCTCGCCTTTCTGCATAATACCGAGGTCTTCCATCCTTGAAGAGAACCAGCGGGCATCCGCCACTTCATTGTACCAGTTACCCGTACGCTTCACCACATGCGGGAAAGAAGCTATCATGGTCATTATAGGTGCGCCTCTTACGGTACAGCCCAGTAGCTCCACTTCCTTGGTCGGGTGGGTCGGCGATTTCCTGAACACGATATCCGCGTAATCCTCTCTGACACCCAGGACACCGACCGGGCCTGAAGATGCCATGGACTTATGCCCGCTCCCTACGATAAAGTCCGCACCCATGGCTTTTGCGTCAATGGGCATCTTTCCGACAGAATAGGCACCATTGACCATAAGGGGCACATCATAACTGTGGCATATGTCAGATATCCTTTTCACATCCGCAAGGTTCCCGTAGCTGCCATCAGGGTATGTCACCTGTGCAAGTGCCGGCGCCCTGCCCGTATCCCTGATAACGTCCTCGATGGCAGTGGCATATCCTTCGACATCGGTCCGGTACTCCGGGCTCTCGCTGTGCGGAACTGTGGTGACGTTAAGCCTTGCGCGCTGTGCCGCAACAAAAGATGAGTAATGGGAGAGTTTATCCAGGACTATGTGGTCGCCTTCCTTTGCCATGGAGTGCATCACTGCGAATTTGGACTCCCTCGCTCCGTGAGTTACCCTTACAACATCAGTATTGAGGAACTCAGGCAGTGCTTTATGAATGAATTCCTCTATGGGAGGCTTCTTGATGAGGTCCAGCACCCCTCCGCAATAGTCGCATACAGAATAACCATCACCCCATTCAAGAAGCGCACGGCGAGCCTCTTCAGTAAGCCTGCCGCCTGTCTGGAGCGGATCTATATTTATCGCATCCTTCGTCTCACGTGGGATAAAACCGAACTTCTTCAGTGCTGCATCATCAAGTGCCATCGTCTTCACCTGTTAAATTACCTTTTTGGATAGTGAACCAATACTAATTAAGAATATTCATCAAAGCTTCCGGAACGAATATGAAAATCCCATAAAAACCCAAAGCTGAACGTGAGCAATGATCACAGGATGCTCTAAAAAGAGAATGCACCTTAAAGGTGCTCTCAGGCTTCTACTGCTTTTGAAAAAACATTTATGAACTCATCGCACTGCGAGATCAGAACTGCCAGCGCATCCCTGATGACATCGAGGGGGTCTGCTCCATCTGTTTTCACAAACAGTATAGGATCACTGATAGAAACGTGTTTCATGTCATAGGTCGCTATCTGCACTCTGCTGTCATCCAGGAGAACTGACTTGAGCATGTTGAGCAGAGTATGTGTCTCGCCTTTGATCTCAAGATGCATTTCATCTTCGGTCTTGTCAATTATCTTCAATTCCATCTTTATCTCACCTGTTATAATTATTCAGAATATACCTGTTCCGTAATCGGAGGACAGCTTTCTTTTTTCAATGTAACCGCATGACGGGCATTTGAGCTTACCGTTGTCTTTCTCAAGAACTGTCCTGCACCTGTAGCAGTTGGCTCTCATGACACCCAATGATGGTTCAGCAGTGCTCAGACGCATGTTCTGGGTATTGATGACCTTTGCCTTCACGATGTCAGACATCGCAAACTCCTGGGAAAGGGTCTTGACAAAGGAATCCCTCACATTGGAAACATGAATTGCTGCCGGACCGTTCATCTGGAACTCACGCTCTCCCTTACCCCTGATAGCACCGATCTCTACCAGGACAACAGATTCGCGTATATTTACAATGCTGCCAACTACGATATCCCCTTCACATATCTGAGGAGGTGTTTTGGTTTTAGGAAGCACGCATATCACTCTGGAGTTCCTGTCAATATGCACATATCCTGTACTTATTGAATGTATATCACCCACATCAACGTACGTGCCTTCTCCGGCAGTGAACTCTTCGGTAGTACCAATCAGGTCACCGGGCATGACAAAAACACTTTCTTTTGCATCCATTTTGTATTCTTCCACAGAACCGCTCACCGGCGGGATTTCCATTTCTTCTGCCTCACGTTCTTTGGCCTTTGCCTCCGCTTTTGCAGCAGATGTCTTCCTCGGCCCTGATTTTGCAGTGAGGGGCTTTTTAGCCTCGGGTCTTGCAGCTACTGCCTTCTTTGCTTCCGCTTTTGGTGCGAAGGCCTTTTTAGATTCCGGTCTTGCGGCTACTGCTTTATTAGCCTCCGGTCTTGAAGCTGCTGTTTTTTTAGCTTCCGCTTTTGGTGCGAAGGCTTTTTTTGTTTTTGCAGGTTCACCCCTGTTGATGGGGACATCGGCAGATATCTCAACTTCACTGACCTGCGCATCTCCTGAACCGGAAGACTTGATCTTTCTGCGTGAAGTTTTTCTCCTGTTTCTTATCCTAATTAGAATCCCTCTTATGACATTGAAATTGAATTAAAAGTTTGAAAATCCTTATCCTCAAATAAAACTGCATTATGACATAAGGATTTATCGCATAATGCGGTACATCTCTACATTGATGATCTCTACATCTTTTTTATGGAATTTGAATGTTCGCTTGAGAGGGAATGCCGTTGCATACCAGTCAGTGATCCTGGCCTCACCTATGAACCTGGTGATAAAATCATGGCTCCCACTATTATGAATGGAATATATCACATCACTCGTTCTCAAGGCACTTAAAAGGAACGGTCTGTCACTACCTTTGACCTGGGCCCCGAAAGGAGGGTTCATCACAACCGTACTGGCATGCCCCTGTATCTCAGAAATGTCACACCGGACAAACTCAACATCGACTCCCATTAATTCCGCGTTCCTGCCGGCAGTCTCAAGGGCCTTTTTGTCCAGATCGAACCCGGTGACTTTTTTTGCACCCAGCAGTTTTGCACCTATAGCAAGTATGCCGGTCCCGCATCCAAGATCAAATACCGTGTCCTCGAGATCACCCCGCATGTATGCGCAATGCAATAGTTCGGCGGCAAGGACAGCAGGGGTTGCGTACTGTTCAAGAGCGGCGCTTGGTGACTCGAATCCTTCGATCTTCTCAAGCAACATCTCGAGTTTGCGTTGTTTCACGGTTCAGTCACCTGTTATCTCATCAAATACAAGTGCTTCCCATGGCCTCTCTCCCAGGACTATCTCAAACTCCTGCGGAGTAAGCATGGGAGCATTGAACCTGCCCACCTCATCAACTGCAAGCCGCGGGCAGGCGGTGTTAACAAAGGCATCGACCCTGAACTGGAGCAACTGATCCGGGGTCACAAGGTCCATGGAAAGTATGTGGGCACTTCTGCCATGCTTCAGGGCCATTGCCTTTAACTGCTTTGCCAGTTCCATACGCTCCTGTCCGGGTTTTGAGGATACTACGATCCCGAATGTTCCTGCATCAAGTGATTTCGCTATCACGGCACTTCTCTGTCTTATGACCCTTGAAGGATCTGCCCGGCGGACCTCATTCACGAACGGATCTGCGATAAGCACATCCTTCCCCGTTGCCAGTGATACTCCAAGGGGATGGAACTCGCCGCTGCCAATGTAAAGATACTCGTCGCACTCTTCCCCGCGGGCGGCAGAGAAATTGCACCCCAGCACCTGGCCCGGATAAGCTATCTTGCTGTCACCGCGCCCTACGACACACTCCTTGCCTCCTGCCTCAAGTATCCTGCAGGCATCCCCTATCTTGTGCACATGCTGCACGGTTGTGATAAGGCATATCCTGCGCCCTGAAAGTTCAGGCAGCGCCTTCCTGACGACCTCTGTCACGTCCGCCGCGGACCTGACCTCTATGAAGAATACCTTGCCTGCCAGCGCATTATCATCCAGCGGTGCATGCCCGAAGTGGAAGAGGATATCCACCCTGTCCAGGAGGGCAACATCAAGGTCACATGCCCCGAAACAGGGATTTCCTGAGATCATAACAGTTGCACCGGTCAGGGACTCTATCCGGGCTGCAATTGCAGGCGACCTGCGCTTGAAGCCCTCCGGGAACTGCAGGCCAATCGTTCCTGCACCACTATCCTTTATAACGGAGATTATATGATCCAGCTGGAAATCGAAACCTTCCTCTCCCATACTACGCCTCTATCGAAACCCTGTCCTTATTAACACTTATGCGAACGAGGGTCTTTATCTTAAAGCCCAGATCCCGCAGCCGGGAAGCTCCTTCACCGCGCTCGATCACAACAATGACATCAGATATCTTCACGCCTGCGTCCCTTAGTGCGCTCATCAGTGCGAGAAGTGTACCTCCCGTGCTGATGACATCATCCACGATGAGGACCTTATCGCCCTTTTTTACAGCATTCACATACAGCTCTCCTTTCGAATAGCCGGTTTTCTGGGAGATGACGATCTCTCCGTCAAGTGCATACTGGCGCTTGCGGATTATGGAAAAGGGGATGCCCGTCCTCATGGACAGGGACGTTGCAAGGGGAATTCCCATCGCCTCGATGGTCAGTATCCTGTCAATATCCATATCGGCTATTTCAGTAATGTGAGTTGTGATCTCCTCAAGAAGTTCCGGCTCAAGGAAGGGCACACCGTCAGATATCGGGTGTATGAAATAATTGTAGTCTCCCCTGCGTACTACCGGGGCACTCAGTAAGGACTCATGGAGTTTTTCAAGCATAATTATGGCTTAATGCACGACCTTATATAAAACCAGACTGTCAGCATCTAGATCACACCAATGCAAAATCCGTCCTTGAATCCCTCTCCTGCCTGATAGCCGAATAAAGGGATTCTTTGCTCAGAGAACCCGGATGGTAGTAGCTCCCATTGCTCTGCAGAGCCATCTCCTCCACCAGTTTTGAGCCTGCCGGACTGATGTCAATAACAAGCATATTGACGTGATAAGCAGCTATTTGCCTGCATACCTGCAGTATCTCCCTCCTTATATTGCCTCCCAGATGCAGGGCACAGTTGGCAGTCCCATCCGTAACGAGGACCATTATCGGGACAGCGGACGGCTCTTTTCTCACTTCACGCAGCATCGTGTCCAGCCCTGTGAGCATGCCTGCAGCCATCGGAGTGGTACCGCCAAAGGGGACTTTCTCAAGGTAGCGTTTAGCAGCCTCAACTGAGGAAGTGAAAGGCAGCACAAGCTGCGAGGACCTGCCGCTGTACGTTACAAGCGAAACCCTGTCACGCCTCTGGTAAGCATCCTTGAGCAGCGCCAGGACAACACCCTTGGTGATCATTATCTTGTCCTGCTCATCCATCGAACCGGAAGTATCAAAGACGACAGTGATAAGGCTGGAAATGCGCCTCCTTCGGACCTTCTCCCTGATATCGCCTTTCATTATCTCAAGCCTGCCATCCTTTGCGTGCAACGCTGCTGCGCGCACGGTGGGAGCTATTGCAATATCATTTATCTTTTCCCCGGGCATCCTGTACCGGACATAGCGTCCGCGCTTGCCCTTGGCCAGCACTTCTGCGCGCCTGCCGGACTTCAGCCTGCCGGCGGCCAGCCTCTTTTTCGGGGAGCTGCGGGCAAAATCGTTCATGATCTTTCCGACGGTCTTATCTTCCTGCAGTTCCCGGCTCACTCTGCCGGATACCGGGACAGAGGCCTCTTCCTCCCGGAACTCTAAATATCCCGTGCCTTCTGCAGCTTTGCTGTCTGCGGGAACGTATTCTTTCGGGGTCAATTCGACAAGTAGCCCGGACACACCATCAGGAGCAAAACCGGATGCCTCTGCAGCGAATACATCCTTTTCAGCCAGGAATACTGCAGGAGTTTCTTCGTCCTGCACCAGAGGCAACTCCATAGATGCATCTCCCCTGTTTTCTAGCATTGGCCCAAAGAATTGCAAGGGCTCCATTTCCAGATGGTCGGAATCAGCCACTATATAGACAGTGCTTATCTCATCAGGTCTTATCTGATCCAGATTGGAGTACAGGACCCTGTACAGGGTATCAGTGTCCTTTTCAGAGATATCCGCCACCATTTCCCGGGGTATGCGTAATCCAAGCACAGGTGCGCCCAGATACATCACTTTTACGCCGTATCCGCGTGAGAGGTTCCTGCGGAGTCGCTGGACGTGATCGCCGGAGTTCATGTGCACACCCCGTTCAGATATTACCTTCCACTACTGCACGCAACTGGTCTGCGCTGAACTCTTCCTCTTCGAAGGGTTTCTTACGCATCCTGTGCGGCAGGACCATTTCAGCAGCCTCGATTATGTCATCATTTGTGATGCGCTCCCTGCCCTCATAAGCTGCATTGGTGCGTGCCGCACGCTCGATCATGATATCAGCACGGTGGCCGTCAACGTTGAAAACGATACATATCTCAGCAATGGTGCGCAGATTATCCCTTGTGCTCGTCACCCTTGGCAGCAGTTGCATGGCCCTGATTATCTTTGAGCGCAATTTTTCCTGCTCGCCCTCGAACTCGCGCATGAAGTGCTTCGGATCATCATTAAAGCGATTCCTCCTCTCCACGATCTCGATACGCTGCTCCACATCATAGATCCCCGTGATCTCAACCTGCAGCGCTATCCTGTCAAGCAGCTGGGGCCTGAGCTCTCCTTCCTCCGGGTTCATGCTGCCAACTATTATGAAGTTTGCAGGATGGCTTACGCTCACACCCTCGCGCTCAACAGTGTTGACACCCATAGCTGCCGCATCCAGCAGCGCATCTACAACGAAATCGTCAAGCAGGTTTATCTCGTCCACATACAGAATGCCGCGGTTGGCCAGAGCAAGGATGCCCGGGTCAAATGCCTGCACACCCTGCCTGACAGCTTTCTCGATGTCAAGGCTGCCCACGACCCTGTCCTCGGTGGCACCCACCGGCAGGTCCACGACCTTCATCTGCCGCTTCTGGATACGCAGGGTTCCTTTTGATCTTTTGTCCATGCACTCCCAGCACATTTTCTCCGCATCTGCGGGATTGCAGTTGAACCGACACCCTTCGACCGTTTCGATCTCCGGGAGTATCTCAGCCAGACCTCTGACGGCGGTTGATTTGGCTGTTCCTTTCTGTCCCCGTATAAGCACGCCGCCTATTGAGGGATTTATAGTGTTCAGTATAAGGGCCCTGAGCATTTTCTCCTGGCCGACCACGGCAGATATGGGATAGAGCATCCTTTCTACCCTTGTGACCGGCCTGGTGATATCCTCCAGAGAACTGGCTGGTTTTTCTATCTCTTTTGGGACTTCTTTTATTGTTCCGCTGATGTTCAAGCTCATTTTATCGCCTTCCTGGGCAAAGATAAGGGGATCGTGTTCACAGGTACCTCAGTACTATTGCGGATATCAGCGCCAGGAAAAGTAAAACAGTTCCAAGGGAGAATAGTCCGAAAGTAACGTATCTGTGTACTTTTTGATCTTCTGTTTTAGCAAGCGTGTTCAGTCCGTACAGTGAGAACAACATGGAGAGCAGGAAGAAGATAGAAGATATGAGCAGGAGGGAACCTGCAACCACTATGTAC
>DANZ01000044.1 GCA_002501695.1 Methanolobus sp. UBA474
ATTAAAAAAGTACTCGTTCCCGGTTTTTGTTCTTGTGGCAGGCTTTTCCTCATGGAGTAACTGGTCCAGGCTTTTCCGCTCGGTGACTATACCTTCGTTGATCTTGGCTACCTCGGTCCTCATCCAGCGCATAAGGACCGTATCGTCGGATGCTGGTCTTCTTTCAGGCATTTCCCATCCTCAATGAGTTGTAGGCAGGTATTGGTTAAAAGTTTCTTGTTCGTGTCAGCGTTTAAGTTTTCACTGGAATGAATTATATACTCTCCGCCGCAGGCTAAATATAAATCATTGGACCTCCACTTATATTCATGGATGATCTATATATCACAGCGGAAAAGATACGCTCAATGGAGATAAGGGGCGCAGGAAGGATAGCGGTTGCGGCATCTGCGGCATTGAGGGACTATGCAGGTACGCTGGCTTCACTTGGCATCGAGGAGTTCAGCATAAGGATAGAAGAAGCTGCAAAGACACTTATTGATACGCGCCCCACGGCTGTTTCCCTGCCCAATGCAGTTATGCTCACCAAAAAGCATACTTCCCTGAATGTGGCTGAGGCCATTGACGAGATCGCTGGTAACTCTGAAAGGTTCATCAGGAACGCCAGTGAAGCACTGGCTAAGATCGGGAGGATAGGTGCCGAAAGGATACGCGACGGGGATGTGATCCTGACCCACTGCAATTCGCATGCTGCCCTATCCATAATCAAGACCGCTTTTGACCAGGGCAAGGACATATCGGTCATCGCCACGGAATCCAGGCCACGCCGGCAGGGTTTCATTACTATCAGGGAGCTGAGCGACCATGGCATTCCTGTCACGCTGATAGTCGATTCGGCTGTCAGGATTACCATGAAAGAGGTGGACCTGGTGGTCGTGGGAGCTGATTCCATATCCGTCAACGGCGCTCTTATCAACAAGATAGGCACTTCCCAGCTGGCCCTCGCGGCACAGGAAGCCCGCAAGAACGTGATAGTTGCTGCAGAGACCTATAAGTTCAGCCCAAGGACCCTGCTCGGGGAGATGGTTGAGATCGAGGACCGCGCCGTTGATGAAGTAATAGACTCCCAGCTCCTGAAAGAGATGCCTAATGTAAAAGTGAGCAATCCCGCCTTTGACGTTACACCGGCTGAGTATATAGACCTCATAATCACGGAAGTAGGAGCATTCCCGCCCTCAATGGCATTTATGATCATCAGGGATTATCTGGGGATAGAGCTGGACCGAAGCTGAGCTGAAGACTGTCTTTCCAGTTCCACCATTTGAGTTTTTCAGGATCATGCATCTCAGAGGATGCAAAATAGACGGCGCAGCGGAACACGTACAACACACACCTGTCTATGTGCATGCCCTGCTGGCAGCACAGCTGTCTGTATAATTCTTCAGGGTCTCTGCCTTTAAGGTCTGCAATGCTGCGGATACCCAGGTCCCACAGGTCATCTGCGGTCATCTTTCCCACCCCAGGGACCTGCATAAGTTCCTTTATCACGATCCTGTGTTCCGATAGTGTTCCATCTCTCACTTTTTCCCAACCGTTGCCACGTATATGGCAAACTCTTCTTCGCCATCGATGCCCAGTGCACTGTTGAGCTCCTCGTCCTGGAAGGCTGCGATAGCGCACACTCCGCATCCTATGGCCTCTGCGCTCAGGTAGAGGTTCTGGCACACGTGCCCGGCGTCGAGGTGCATGTACCTGTATCCTCTCTCGCCGTACCTCCATTTCATCCTGTAGGGCACCGCCGACCAGATGAAGGTTACAGCGCTTGTCTCCACAAAGCTCTGCTGCAGGCAGGCGGCCATGATCCTTCCGGCTATATGTGCATCAGTGTTCACTTTCTCCAGCTTGTGGCCTATGGGAAGGAAGTGGTAAAGTCCTTTTTCCAGTCCCTCGACATTGTTTACCAGGAGATAGGTCTCAAGGGCGTGCCTTGCACCTGCAGACGGCACAGTCCTGAAGGTTGCAATCTCGCCTGCCACTTCTTTGACACCCTGCGTACACCACAGCAGGTAGGACAGCTCATCAAGAGAAAGCTGTTTATGTGCATAGCTGCGAAGGCTTGCCCTTTCTTCAATGGCTCTTCTCAGGTCCAGTTCCTTGACTGCGATCTCTGCGGGATCTGGCAGATCCGATATCTTCCTGTCCCCTTTTCCTCCAGACTGCAGAGAAGGTGCCGGATATCCCTGTGACTGGTCCGACCTTCCCAGATACTGGAACCTTGTCCTTTCCATGAATTCTTTGCCTATTCCACTCATCATGACACCTTTGTTCTCAAAGAAGTTTATTCACTCTTCTTTATAAATATATTGTTCATATCACCACAAAAGCGCTCTTTTCAGAACCTTCCCCCGGCCTTTCCACAACTTAATCTCTTAGAGCGGCCTGAACATGCCCGTTTCCTCTTTTCCGGTGCCTGTAACAGTAAATCCCTGTCGCAGGCAGGAAGGAGAGGATGCAGAGCATATAAACGGTTCCTGGATCCAGCGTCCTGAACAAAGGATTGGCCGTCAGTGGCCACAGGGGCATGATATCCATATAGAGGAAGGAATCCAGCAATACATGGCTCCATGTGCCTATCAGTGAACCTGCCAGCATAGGCATAAAGGAAGGGGCCTGCCTTATCCTTGTTCTGCCAGTAGCTCTCTGCAGTTGTGCTCTATATGAGAACACCATCCAGGCAAGCAGCAGCGCTATCAGCGTTGCACCCGCAAAAGTATGAAGCGGTCCGTGCAGGGGACGGCAGCCTGTGAACATACACCATGCAGCTCTGATATCAATCACAACGCTCCCCAGAAGAATTGAAATGAGATCGGCCTTTCTCTTGAANNTCAGTTTATCCGGCCGTAAGGGCTTTCATCATAGTATTGCAGAAACTCATCAACAGCCGATGTGTTCGATCCGGAGCCAAAGAGCAGGCTTGAGAGGGTTGGCTTGTTCATGTAAACGACCACAGGCTCACCCTGTATGCCTCCAAGCTCCGAAGCCCTGTTAATAGCATAATATAAGTTGCCTAATTCATCCACAAGGCCCAGTTCCTTAGCTTTCTGCCCGGTATAGATCCTGCCGTCTGCCAGGTCTTTCACATCCTCAAGGCTCATGTTCCTGCTGTCTGCCACATCATGTATGAAGTGACCGTATACTTCAAGAACGACTTCATTAGCGTATTCTTTCTCATCGTCCGAAAGCCCGCGCCACGAGCCCCCCATATCCTTGAACTCGCCGGATTTCGCCACGTATATCTCTACCCCTTCCTGTTCATAATACGCAGAATTGTTCTCGAACGTCCATATAGTGCCGATGCTTCCGGTCATGGTCGATGGGTTGGCGACTATCAGGTCTGCAGGTGCTGACAGGTGGTAAGCTGCACTGGCTGCGACGTCTCCCATGGATACCACCACAGGTATCCCGCTTTCACTGGCCCTTCTTACCTCCGTATATACCTCCTCGCCGGCAGTGGACGACCCGCCGGGACTGTTGATCCGCAGGACTATGGCTTTTATATCTGTGTCACTTGTCGCTTCTCTTATATTGGCCGAGATATCCTCTGAAGTTGCATACCCAAGCCCGCCTGGTATGCTGCTTGTAAGCAGTGTTCCCTGTACATAGATGACCGCAACCTTGTCATTTGATGTGTAAAGTTCTCCGCTGAGCGCCTGATACATCAGGGCAAAGCTTGAGCCGATGACAAGTAAAAGTATAGCGGCAATAGTAATATATTGCCATTTGCGGCTTTTCTTCTTAACTGCAGATGTCTCCTCTGTATAGGGCTTTTTGGAGAGTGCTTCTCTATCCTCATATCCTGCATGTTCATCTTTTTGCCCGGTCCATGCAGGGATCTGCGGGTCCTGCACGGCAGCATGCTCTTCCTTCATACTGCCAGCACTGCTCTCAGGTACGTTTTGCTGGCTCGCATCTTCTTTCTTCGTATTTCCGTAAGAATAGGGATAAATGTGATATTCAGCATCATCCACAGGACTATCACTGCTGTCAGGATTTTTTTCACTCATCGGTAATTTCCATCCTGCATTTAAAATGAGCCTGTATATTAAAATAGCTTGTGTAGTTTGCAAGCGAAATATATTTTATAATGGCAGGCAATGAACATGGGATATATTCACTATATTGCTATAACGGAGAAAACACATGTCAAATCCTTCTGATAAAGCCGTGCTTGTCACATGCGGGCTCCCCTATGCTAACGGGAAGGCCCATGTTGGGCACCTGCGAACATACATACCTGCAGATATCTACGTGAGGTCCCTTAAGAAAAGCGGGAGGGAAGCTGTCTTCATATGCGGTTCTGATACCCACGGCACACCTATTGTCGTGAATGCCGAAGAGATGGGCATCAAACCAAAGGAGCTGGTGCAGAAATACCATGCGCACTTCGATGGGATCTTCAAAAAAATGGGTGTGATGTTCGATGCTTTCGGCACAACCGATGACCCGGAGAACCACAACCGTACAACAGACATTGTGAACCGGCTGATAGATAAGGGATATGTATATCCGAAGATCATCGAGATAGCCTACTGTCCCAAATGTGATCGTTTCCTGCCTGACAGGTATGTGCAGGGCATATGCCCCAACTGCGGCAAGGAGGCCCGCGGGGACGAATGCGATCAGGGATGCGGCAAGCACCTTGAACCGGGCGAGCTCAGGGAGCCCTTATGCATCACCTGCAAAGGTCCTGCAGAGTACAAAAAGCAGGAGCACTTCTTCTTCAGGCTTTCCGACTTCAGGGATTTCCTGCTCGGGCACCTGGAAACACTGGGCGGGACGATCAATGCGAAGAACTATGCCATAGGCTGGGTAAAGCAGGAACTGACCGACTGGTGTATAACCAGGAACCTTGAATGGGGTGTCAGGTTCCCGGGACACGATGACCTTGTGGTCTATGTCTGGGTGGATGCTCCCATAGGATATATCGCATTTACCGAGCAGTGGGCAAAGGCTGCCAACGGTGACTGGGAAAAGTTCTGGAAAGGGGACTGTCCCATAGTCCATTTCATCGGCGGAGATATCATTTACCATCACTGCATCTTCTGGCCTGCCATGCTCAAGGGCGCTGACTACAGCCAGCCTTCTGCTGTTGTGGCTTCAGGCATGGTCAAGATCGAGGACCGGAAGTTCTCAAAAAGCCGTGGCTATGTTGTATGGGTCGAGGAGGATTACCTTGACCAGGGTTTCCACCCTGATCTTCTGAGATATTATCTTGCAAGCTACACCTCTCATACAAAGGAGGTCAACTTCTCGTGGAAGATCTTCCAGGATAAGATAAATACGGAACTTGTAGGTGTTTTCGGCAATTTCCTGTACCGGAACCTTCTCTTCGCATACAAGAACTTCGGGGAGATCCCTGCAGGAGATATCGACCGGGAAACACTGGATCAGATAAAGCTCACCATTGAAGAGGTCTCAAGGGCAACGGATGAATATGAGTTCAAGAAGGCTGCTGATACTGCAATGGCACTGGCTTCCTATGGCAACTCCTACTTCCAGTCCAATGAACCCTGGAAGCTCATAAAAGAGGACCGTGATGCATGTGGAAAGGTCATCAGGAACTGCGTGCAGATAGCAAAAGCGCTCATACTGCTCTTTGAGCCCGTGCTCCCCGGCAGGATGGAAGAGGCCTGGACACAGATAGGTATGGAGACGGACGTGCACAGTGCAACATATGATGAGGCTTTCGTCCCTGTCACAGCCGGTACTGTACTGAATATGCCGCAGATCCTTTTCACCAAGGTCGAGGATGACAGGATAACAGAGATGGATAAGATCCTCTCTCAGCGTGTGAAGGTGGCCATGGCAAAGGAGTCAGGCAAACAGGAAACTGTTGCAGAGTACAAGGCGCCCATCGAATACGATGACTTCGCGAAACTGGATATCAGGGTAGGAAAGATCGTCTCTGCTGAACGGATAAAGAAATCCAACAAGCTCCTGCGCGTCCTGGTGGATATCGGTGACGAGTCTCCCAGACAGGTCGTTGCAGGCCTTGCCGAATATTACAAGCCTGAGGAAATGGTCGGGAAGACGGTCAATGTGCTTGTCAACCTCAAACCTGTGAAGCTATGCGGCGTCGAGTCCCAGGGAATGATCCTTGCAGCGGAGCTCGGGGAAAATGTCGCTCTGCTGACAACAGACAAGGAAATGGGTCCCGGATCTTCCGTAAAATAAAAGAGCGGAAATAAAGGTTATTGACGGGCGATTTGCCCGTCAGGGATCTGTATGATATGTCAGTGACCTGTTCTATTTTCCAAGTACCATCTCAAGGTACGATGTCCTGATGGATTCGCTCCCGTGAATGTCCATTTTCTCTAAAAGGCCAAAAATGCGTCCCCTGTGAAACCCTATATCCAGGTCCGGGTCGGCATCAGCCATCAGTTCGATCTCTATGAATTCCCCAAGACCATCCACTTTGTCAAGACAGATGATGAAATCCTGATATCTGAAGATCTCCCTGGACTTGCGGACATGCCCCGACTGTGTGAATCCAAGAGACAGAAGAATGCTGCGAGCGGCATCATCTTCAACTATGGTCTCGAACTCTTCGCGGGTCTTGGATATCGTATCCAGCTTCCTGCCCTTATAGGTGAGCACGGACGCACCATTAACGCAGCGTATCCTGAGTGCCTCGTCGGTCTTTGCGAAATCCCGATGAGGAGCGTTGTAGTAGGTGTCGGATTGTTTCTCGACACCTATAAAACGTGCGCCCATTTGCGCAAGTGCATCCTTTACCTGCCGGTGGCCGGCGCGGACCTTTACCTCTATCTCTATCATGTTATGCCGGAACGAACTTTGTACCGTAATAGATCATACCGCGCTCACCGCTCTGGCCAAGTCTCCTGAACACCGGTCTGACCTTCAGGCCGATGTGCATTTCTTTGGGGTCGCCGACTATCTGGCTTGTGAGCCTTGGTCCCTCTTCCAGCTGGACAATGCCAAGCACGTAGGGGGTCTGTCCTTCGAAGCCTTCTGCTGCTGCATGTATGACGGTGTAGGTCACCAGTTCACCGTTGCCGTTGAACTTGAAGTCGCCTATCTGGCCTTCACGCCTGCAGGAAGGGCATACGTTGCGGGGAGGGTAGAAGTATTCCTCGCATGTCTTACAGTAGGTACCAACCAGATTATACCTGGCTATCTGTTTTCTCCAAAATCTCGGTACTGACATGTGATCACCTGTTCCTCGAGAGGATATGTACGACAGCAGTTGCGCCGGAGCCGCCCACGTTATGGGTCATCCCGATCTCTGCGCCATCTACCTGGCGTTTGCCTGCTTCGCCGCGCAGCTGCTGAACGATCTCAACAGCCTGTTTGATGCCTGTTGCGCCCACAGGGTGTCCGCAGGCCTTGAGACCTCCGGAAGTGTTCACAGGTATCCTTCCGCCGATGGCCGTTTCTCCCTGCTGTGTTACTTTTCCACCCTCGCCCTTCTTTGCAAAGCCAAGGTCCTCGATGGCACATATCTCTGCTATCGTGAAACAGTCATGGACTTCTACCAGGTCGATATCCCTGGGTCCCAGTCCTGCCATCTCATAAGCGCGTCTGCCTGCAACCACAGAAGCTTCCAGTGTCGTGATATCCCTGCGGTCATGGAGCGCAATGGTATCGCTTGCCTGCCCGGTTCCCTTTACATATATCGGGGTGTCGGTGTATTCGTGTGCAATATCTGCAGGTGCCAGTATGAGGGCTGATGCGCCGTCCGTTATGGGTGAGCAGTCAAAGATATGCAGTGGGTCTGCTACCATTATGGAGTTCAGCACTGCATCCACTGTGATCGGGCTTCTGTACTGTGCGATAGGATTGAACTGACCGTTGTAGTGGTTCTTTACAGCAACTTCAGCAAGCTGCTCGCTTGTAGTACCATACTGATGCATGTGCAGCCTTGCTATCATGGCATAGAGGCCCGGGAAAGTTGCTCCCATGATGCCTTCCCATTCCCTGTCAGCTGCTGCAGCCAGGGCGGATGATGCTTTGGATGCGGGTACATCTGTCATTTTCTCCACGCCTGCGGCAATGACGATGTCATCCATTCCTGAGGCTACAGCGCAGATAGCCTGCCTCAAAGCCAGTCCTCCGGAAGCGCATGCCGCTTCCACACGTGTGGAAGGTACATGCAGGTTCTTTGCCAGACCGGAATAATCCGCTATAAGTGCACCTATATGTTCCTGTTCGACGAACTGTCCGCCGCTCATGTTCCCGACGAACATGGAATCTATCTTCTCGCCTGCCACGCCTGCATCTTCAACCGCGCCGACACCAGCTTCCACAACAAGGTCCCTGAAAGAGCGGTCCCACTGTTCGCCAAAGAGTGTGTTCTTCACACCAATGATCGCTACTTCTCTCATCTTTACACCTCACGCTAACCTTATCTTTCCTTTATGCCTTGCATACTTTGCATAATCCGCGTATATCGGGTTTGCAAGAAGTTCTTCTACCTTGGGTGCATTATTGCGTATCTCTTCGATCCTGTCGGTGACCGTTATGCTGAAGGCGTCTCCGCCGGCACCGGACCCGAAAGCAGTTGCAAATATACGGTCCCCCGGTTTTGCCTGGTCCAGTGTTGCCGCTATTCCCATCATGCAGGAGCCAGAGTAAGTGTTCCCGAGCCTTGGGACGACAAGACCCGGCTTGATCTGCTCCTTGCTGAATCCCAGCATTGAGGCCGCACGTGAAGGGAATTTCCCGTTTGGCTGGTGGAACACAGCATAATCATAATCTGTAGGCTTGGTACCAATCTTTTCCATAAGCCCCTTTGCAGCATTGGTGACGTGCTTGAAGTAGCCCGGCTCACCTGTGAAACGCCCCCCGTGTTCCGGATATGGCATGCCTTCACGCCTCCAGAAGTCAGGTGTGTCCGTTGTGAATGAGTAGGTATCTTCTATGATAGCTGCAAGCTCCGATTCCTTGTTGCCTATAACATAGGCCACTCCGCCTGCGGCTGCAGTATATTCGAGTGCGTCCCCGGGTGCCCCCTGGGCGACATCTGCACCGATAGCCATGCCAAGGTCTATCATGCCCGAGGAGACAAGACCCATACAGGCCTGGATAGCAGCGGTACCTGCCTTACAGGCAAACTCGAAGTCAGCAGCCGTCAGCACAGGTGTGGCACCCACTGCCTCGGCGACTATTGTACTTGTGGGCTTCACGGCATATGGGTGGCTCTCTGAACCTGTATACACCGCACCTATTCTCTGTGGATCGATACCTGCCCTTTTCACAGCCGCCCTTGCAGCTTCTACTGCCATGGTAGCCGTATCTTCATCCACATCGGGAAATGATTTTTCAAATACCATTAATCCTGCTTTTAATATTTCCGCATCGTCTCCCCATACACGGGCGATGTCTTCTATTTTTATCCTATATCGAGGTATATAGGCACCATATGAGACTATCCCTACGCTCATTTTTACACCATTTTAATTTTATTCCATAACATGATACTCGCTGTATTTTTTCAATGCAGCTACCATTTCGTCAATATCCATCGTCGTTGCAAGAAGGGGAATCCTGTCTATCTCGGCCATTTTCTTTGCCATCATGTGCACCTCACTTCCACGAAGACCGTGCATGACCACAGCCCCCGGTTTGAGATTGGTTACCCTGATGGCTACCATTGGTGATTTACCGGTGGTGACCTTGGTGAATACCATTGCACGTTCCGTACTCCACCCATACAGTTTCTGGAATTCATGAGAGGAAAGTTCCAGAATGGCTTTTTTGCTGTCAACGACAGTAAATCCGTATAATGGCTTCTCAATGCCTTTATGTACTATATCGGCTTCTATAAGGCTTGCAAGTTTTGCCACCTGGATGGGGAAAGTGTACTCATAGGTGGCGTAAATGGCCTTTGATGTCTTCTCACTAAAAAGCATCCCCTCATAAGCATGAATCTTCTGCCCCCCGCGCTGGGCGTCTATCTCAAGGAGAGCCTCGACTATCCTGCTGACTATGAGCGTACCAGGGGATTTCCTCCTGCCGCTCTCATAATCGCTGATAACCGAAGGTGATACTCTCAGATAGCCAGACAGGTCTGTTTGGGCAATCTCGAAGTTCAACCGCCATTTCTTTAACGCCTCACCAGGCTTCTCGGACAAGGTGATCTCGCCTGCCATCTTTTCTGCCAGACGCTGACGGACCATTCCATGCGATTCTTCTTCCTTCATGCTTCACTTTCCTAAGGATAGATTCACATATATATTTAACGAATACCTATTCGTCAATTGACGAATGCATAATTTCCACACAGAATCAAATCATCTGATTATATATATTATGTTCTATATCCTCTATAAAAATATGTTTCTTAATAAGCACAAAACCGGCGTTAATGTTTCCGAAATAGTCCTGTATCTCTCGTGCCCGAGAAAAGTATATTATGCCTCCCGTGCCAGCAGCGTACCTTCTCCGGTCACTTTATCTTACATTGAGCATCTGATCCTCAAAGAAATGGGTATGTCCTATCCTGAACTGTTAAACATGTATTCGTCAAAAGACGAAGAGTTTTTCAAGGCTCTTGAAGCGCTGCTGTCCCGGACAGCCGCAGAAGTTATGCTGATATATCCTGCAGAGCTTAAAGGCATCCCGGCAGATATAATAGATGAGGCTGCGGGCAATGTGCTGTCAGGCCTCAGGGCAGTGAGTGACAATCTCCTTTCCTTCGCATATAGTGAAGCCGGCTCAGGACTGGTGCTACAGTTAGGGTCCTTCAAGCCCGGCTCTCTCTTTCACTCTGAAAGGCTCGGGCTCAGCGGTATACCGGGAGGGACCGTGAATATGGACGGCATTATATCTCCTGTGATAATCAAGACCGGCCAATGTCCTGAGAACGGCCTGTGGGTCAATGACAGGTTGCATGTTGCATCCCTTGCAATGCTCCTGGAAGAGTCCGGTGCATCTGCCGTGAGGTCCTGTATTGCAACCTATGCAAGACAAGGAGTTATCCGCCGGATGAACATCCGCTCCGACGATCGCAGGCAGGTGTTGAATGTGATCTCAAAGGTCCGCAAGATCAAGGAAGGCTCCATGCCTGACAGAAAACAAAGTGCCCTGTGCGATAAATGCGTATACTGCGACAGGTGCGATGTGCAGCCATCCCTCGCCTCCAAATTCTTTTGAGCGCAGCATATATCCAAAAAGTATTTAATTCTTAAGAAATCAGGTTGCACGATGTCAAAGCCCATGTATCTTGGTGAACTTCTCCTTCATTGGTGTCCTGCCTGCAATGTACCTGTCCTTGGGAAGAAATGCTCCTGCGGCAGTAGTGCGGGGCAGGTGACCATAACTCCTCCGGGGGATATCAGGCCCGCTTTTGGATATGAGATAGGCCTAATCAATTCCATTTCCATGAGTCAGTTCAATGTCCCTCTCTTATCAGAAGACCGTGTAGCAGTGCTGAATAAGTCCCCCTACGATGACAGGATGGAAGAGATCATAGCTGACGGTGAGGTTCTTGGAAATATACGGTTCGAACTGGAGTCACTCAGGTGGACCCTGCTTTTGAGGATTGCCGGCGCCAGGCGTATATTCCATGAAAGGGACCATTCTTCGCTTCGGAACTGGGTAGTCATCGACAAGGGTGCCGAAAAGTTCATTCTGGAAGGTTCCAGTGTGCTTGCTCCGGGTGTGTTTGACGCGGACCCCGGCATAATGGAGACCGATGAGGTTGTGGTGCTGACCCGTGAAGGAAAGGTGCTTGCAACCGGGAGAGCCCGCATGTCAGGCTCCAGGATGCTTGAAAGAGGCAAGGGTGTTGCGGTAAAGGTGCGTACCAAGGAAACCCCGGCAGATATAACGATCCCGGCAGGCGGCCAGATGTGGGATGATGTGGTGGCCGCAAATGAGGGATACATCGGGGACTTTGCCGAGCGCTCGCGCAAATTCATCAGGAACGTGGCTTCCTCAGTAGACCGCCCGGTATCAGTGTCATATTCGGGAGGCAAGGATAGTCTGGCTGTGCTGCATCTGGTGAGCGAGTGCATGGATGATTATGAGCTCCTGTTCGCCGATACGGGGATCGAGTTCCCCGAGACCGTGCAGAATGTCCGGGAGGTTGCAGAACTTTACGGTAAACCTCTGCGGTCCATAAGCTCAGGAAATGCTTTCTGGGATTCCATAGTCAACTTCGGCCCTCCCAGCGTGGAGTCCAGATGGTGCTGTAAGGTCTGCAAATTAGGTCCCATTACCCAGATAATAGATGACAGCTATGATGACGGATGCCTGACCTTCATCGGCCAGAGGAAGTATGAGTCCGGCACGCGTGCAAAAAGCGAGAGCGTCTGGAAGAATCCCTGGGTGGGCAACCAGGTTGCTGCAGCTCCTATCCAGAACTGGACGGCAATGCATGTCTGGCTGTACATCTTCAAGAACCGCCTGCCCTTTAATCCGCTGTATGAACAGGGCTTTGACAGGATCGGCTGCTGGCTCTGCCCTTCCTGCTCGCTGGCGGACCTTTACAGGCTCAAGGAAACCCACCCTGATCTGGAGAAGAAACTGAACGATCATCTCCTGTCTTATGCAAAGCGCATGGGACTGTCGGAACAATGGGTGGAGTACGGGCTGTGGCGCTGGAAGAAGCTGCCTCCCCAGCTGAAGGAGATAGCAGCCAAAAAAGGGATAGGCCTTGTGCCTCGAAGCGATGTTCCCGGGACACTGACCTTCACGGTCACCTCCGGATACAGGCCGTGCAAGCAGGGTGGTGTCTCAGCAGAAGGCAATTTCAATACTGCTATCGATCTTGAGAAACTGGAGGACACTTCTATGCTGGAAGCTGTTGGCAGGACATCCTATATGGAAGGTGTAGTCTCCCTGCTGCATGGCGAGGACCGCGCGCAGGTGTTCGCCTCAGGGACAGTGACAGCCCGCAGTGACACTGATAAGAAGGCAAGGTCTCTGACGCGCAAGGTCGAACTTTCTATTCGGAGGGCGCTGCTTTGCAGTGGATGCGGTGTGTGTGTGGCTAAATGCCCGCATGGAAGGATCCGGCTGATCAAAGGGGTGGCTGTTATAGGGGAAGGCTGTACATGCTGCGGGAAATGCATTGATGTGTGCCCTGTGGTCAAATTCAATTCCTGATCCTTTTTTTCTTTTTCAAGGGACTGAGCATAATATTTATACATGATAGCCGCCAATCTCATACGGTGATTTTTTGGTAAAAAGGGCACTGCTCAGCGTTTCTGACAAGACCGGAATTGTGGATTTTGCTCGAGGTCTCGAAAGACTCGACGTACAGATCATTTCGACAGGCGGCACTGCACGTATACTGCGGGATGCAGGCGTAAGCGTCACTGACGTTTCAGAAGTAACCGGTTTTCCTGAAATGATGGGCGGCAGGGTAAAGACCCTTCATCCAATGATACATGCCGGTATCCTGTGTGTGCGCGATGACCACGACCATATGAGTGAAGCCGGGAAAGTGAATGTAGAGCTCATTGACCTGGTCGCGGTAAATCTCTATCCATTTGAGATAACGATCTCAAAAGAAGGCGTCCTGCTTGATGAAGCCATTGAGAACATCGACATTGGAGGGCCTGCAATGCTGCGTTCTGCTGCCAAGAATTACCGTTCAGTGACCGTGATATGCGATCCGGGGGATTATGGCTCCGTTCTCACGGAATTGCGCTCCAGCGGAGTGGTTTCCACGAAGGCCCGTGAACAGCTCGCAGTAAAAGCCTTCAGGCATACTGCGGATTACGATGCAACCATAGACACCTACCTCAGCAGGGAGCTGCTCAATGAGGAAGTCCTGCGCATGAGCTTTAACGGAGGCGTGACTCTCAGGTATGGTGAGAACTGGCATCAGGATGCAAAGTTCTATAAAGAGGTCGGGGTGACCGGGCCTTCTCTTGCAAATGCAAAGCAGCTGCATGGAAAAGAACTGTCCTATAACAATTACATTGATGCAGACAATGCTCTTCTGACCGTAAAGGAACTCGGTCACAGCAAGCCGGCTGTTGCTATAGTCAAGCACAACAACCCATGCGGGCTTGCGACAGGCAATACTCTTCTCCAGGCTCTGGAGGCTGCGTGGGACGGTGACCCGATCTCCGCTTTTGGAAGTATCGTCTGCACTAACACTATCTTCGATCTTAAGGCCGCTGAGTTCCTCAATGGTAAATTTGTCGAGATCATCCTTGCACCCGCTTTTGAGCATGATGCTCTTGACCATCTGAAAAAGAAGAGCGCAAACCTGAGATTGCTTGAACTTCCTGAGTTCAATGAGGGGTTTGCGGTTGACCACACTTTCAAGTACATCATTGGCGGTATGCTAAAACAGGCACGTAATATAGGTATATATGAGAAATGGGACTGCGTTACACAAGCTCCCTTCCCGGAAAGCCTGCGCCCCGTTTCTGAATTCAGCCTACATGCCTGCAAATGTGTGAAATCCAATGCAGTTACTTTAGCTTATGAATATGCCGATGGATGTTACATGATGCTCTCTATGGGTGCCGGGCAGCCCAATAGGGTTGATTCTATCCGGAAACTGGCAGCTACCAAAGCAAGGGAGAATCTTGCGGTCATCTATGAGCGCGAAAGGCCTGATATTTCCTTTGATGACTACTGCAGGCGTATGCTCTCAAAATGTGTGATGGCCTCGGATGCTTTCTTTCCCTTTGACGACAGTATAGTGCATGCTGCTGAGAACGGAATAATGTATATTGTTTCACCGGGCGGCTCCATCAGGGATAATGAGGTCATCGCAACCGCTGACAGGCTTGGCGTATCCATGGTGTTCACCGGCATGAGGCATTTCCTCCATTGAGCTCAGCACACACGATCAAATAAGCAGGGGCTGTTTGAGTTCCCCTGCCAGTTCTTCTAATAATTTTTATGGCGACAACATTTATAAATAATTAAACGTAGTTTATTTAAGGCAGGATATCTGGCATCCTGCCCGAAGTTACATTTTCCGGAAGTACGGTGTGATCGTGGTGAAATCAAAAGGATTGCTGAGTATATTGGCCTTTTCTGAAAAGAGGAAGGATATTCTCTTTCTACTTGCGCAAAACTCCAGGACCCTTTCGGAAATAAGAGAACATTTTAATGTATCCTCCCCGGAGATCTCTCCCCGGATCAAGGAGATGGAAGCCGCCAATCTCATTCAGCGAAGTGATAAGCACTACCAGATAACACCCATTGGGAGAGCAATAGCAAAACACTACAGGTCATTTCTGGATATTCTGGAAACTATAGAGAAGAACGAATCGTTCTGGTCAGAGCATCTGGTGGATGATATTCCTCAGCATCTGCTTGAAAGGCTGGCAGACCTGAATGAATGTGAGGTTATTGCTGATCCTCTTGAGAACATATATGAATCTCATAAAGTTTTCCGGGAGAACCTGTCCAGGTCCGGTATCTTTAAAGGCGTCTCAACTATATTCATCCCCTCATATCCTGATTTCTTTGTCAGTCTTGCAATGAATAAGACTCCTGCAGAGTTGGTATTGACAGAAAAGGTCTTTTTGAAGGTCATGTCTGAACACAAGGACAAACTACAATCTTTTCTTGATTCCCCTACATCGGAACTTTACATAATCGAGGACGTCAGGCTTGCTTTTGTGGTAACTGACTATTTCTTTTCCCTGTCCCTGTTCTATGCAAACGGCTCCTATGACCCCCGCAATGACCTTGTAGGATATGGCGGATCAGCAATTAAATGGGGGAATGACCTTTTTGAGCATTATAAAGGCATGTCCCGCCATGTCACTTCGCTCTGACCGCGCTTCAAACGATCAGGCTGCTCACCATCCTGAGGCCCACTATCGAGCTTGACTCCCCGTCCACCATGAAAAGGCGCCTTGCTCTTCTTCCACTGCTCTCTATGTCCAGGGAATGGGTGAATTTAAGTATGCTCAGTATGCCTGCGAACAAGCTATAGAGCAGGATGATGGGTTCAAAGCCTATTATTCCCTGCAGCAGGAAGAACAGGAGCAGTGAGTGGGATGCCAGGTGCATGCAGAAAAGAAGTTTTGTGGTCCTGCTTTCTCCCAGGCTTACAGGCAGTGTGCTGATGCCTGCAAGGGAGTCCCCCTTTACATCTTTGAAATCATAGATGGTGGAATTGACAAAGAGCTTGGTCCCAAAGAAGAGAAATACAATAAGTATCGCCATGGAATTTTGTGCCCCATGTCCTGCGATCCCTGCAATGAACGCTCCCCACGTAAGCCCTACCACCGTGTTCTTGATCCCCATGCCGCCTTTGAGCTTAATCCTGAAGTTGCCGATATTAAGGCCTCTTGTATACAGGTAACCAGTTACAAGCGGAAGGAAAGCAATAGTCAGCAACCCGCCTGCAGCCAGGATGGAGGCCCCGGCAACAAAGCAGAGCAGGCAGATAAGTAATGTGGATCTTTTAGAAGCCCCTCTTAATTCCGTTCTGTTGACAGCATCCTCTTCGCAGTCCATCGCCCTGTCCAGAGTGTAGACAGAGTATATTATCAAACCTCCTGCAATACAATGTAAAACAGCACATTGAGCCTGTATCAGAAGGAATGCTATGTATATTCTTAATGCACCTGATATTGAAACAAGTATTGAGCTCTTCAGCAGATTGAAGGTTGCTGCAATATCCGTACTGATAAAAGCGTTATTTTGTTTGTAGTTCCTGACTGCATAAGCGGGTAAGTTTATAGTGCTATTCGAATTCATAGCAGTACATGTTCATGAACTGCCCAATATTATTTTCCTGCTATAAACTTATACGATTAAACTAAAGTTTGCTTGCCTTCAAAATCTCGATTTCCCAATATAATGCATTTACGTATGCCGCAGAGCGTGTATTTTGTTTTCAGGCGGCAGTGACCTTCACTGGGCAATAAATATGGGTTGTTATATATAAACCCTTTCTGTATGCATCTCCCTGATGCCCGTGGCATATTATATTCTGAATCTCTACTTATATGAGCATACTAATCTTAGTCTAAGGTTAATATATATAGTCTGAATAACAACTATCGACCTGCATAACATTATCATACCTCTCTCAGTTGGTGAGCAAATATAAAAATTGTTACATGCCTTTTGGAGCATTATGTTGAAAAATGACCCTGATCTTGTCTCCTCACAGGGTGACCTTTATGAGGGAAAACTAAGGCGTTTTGATCCTCTGCTTGACAGTTTATCGAAGCTGGACCGCAATCCTATCTATTTCAAGGAAGGCAGTAATTCCTGTTACTGGTTCGATTCCAAAGGCATGAGCTTATATATTTCCAGTAGATGTGAAGTACATGCTGACAGTTTCTCAGATGACTTTGCTTTGATGATGGAGTCGATATTCAGGTCTATATATTTTAATGAGAAGGTCAATACGGGCCGGTTCTCAGGTGATCTTCTGTCAATGATCAGGGAGTTGTTCGACCTTGAATGTGATAGTGATGGCAGTCTGACTGTTTTTCTCGGATGGAAATCCATTGCCCTCATAATTCTCTCCGGCAGGAATCCAGGTGTCGGTGATGCTGAGGTCACGATCGGGGTCCATAATTACATTATAACCTGCTGATCCTGCCGACAGATCGGTCCGTTTATTGCGCTTGCTCAGGATCTTCCGGTATTTCCATCTGGCTCCATTCTTCTGCATGAAGCAGGATATAGCCGGTAAGCCCGAAGAGACCAGATGCGACAGGAATGGTTTTAAAAGAGTCGCTCCATACTGCAATAGAGCTTGCCAGTGTAAGAAGGCCACAGACAATAAGCGCGATCCCGGTGATCCTTATACTAAGCTTGAGCTCGAGCTGGTCCCTGCTAAGCTCATAACATACAAGGGCAATGCACAAAAGAGATGCCATAAACCACGCAAGGGTCCTTATTGATGGCAATAGCCCTCCGTAGGATAGCATGGAGAGCTGCCTGACCACATCTACGAACAGGGTACCATACTGATGATCAAAATTCGCATACAGGACTGATAACTTGATGCCCCATCCATTTGAATAGGTGCTGGTGTAGAAATAGAATTCCCATGGGACAATAAAGCAGATCACCGGCAATAACTTTCTCAGTATTGGAATTTCGTGAGGATGGATCTTTATTTTGAGCATGGGATATTATAATTGTTCTTAATATATATTGCTCTCGCCATCAAAAGAGCACCTATATATACTACTAGATGTTCTATATATTCTCAAAAGCAAGGTTACTCTGAGGGATTACAATAGAAACAAGAAAAGTCCAGCAAACTGGTGGTTCCACATATATTATTTCCCTTCCGAAGCCCTGGGCAGATAAGGTCGGTATTAAGACCGGCAGCAGGGTTAGCCTTTATCCTCAGCCCGACGGAAAACTTGTGATCGATCCCATCCACGATTCTCCTCCTGTCAAGAGATGCCAGATAGATGTCACCGGAAGGATGGGTGATGTCCTCAAGAGGGATATTATAGCTGCCTATCTTGTCGGCTCTGACATCATCGAGATCAGATCTGACCGCATCCTTGCGGATCAGAAAAATATTATCCGGGAGATGTGCTACAAGCTTATCGGTCCGGAGATAATAGAGGAAACGGCAAAGAAAGTGGTTATACAGGACCTGCTCAACCCTGATGAGATCTCGATCAAGAAAAGCGTTCGAAGGATGTTCCTTATATCGAACTCCATGCACATAGACGCCATAAGGGCTATCAAAACTCTTGACGCCGACCTGGCCCTTGATATTGACAACAGGGATGATGATGTGGACAGGCTGTTCCTTCTGACTGCAAAACAGTATCGAGCCGTGCTAAGGGGTGCAAAGCTCCCTGATGCGTCGGAAGCCTCGATAGATGAGTATCACGATCTCAGGATGGCCGCAGGTCCCATAGAGCGTATAGCTGATCACGCCCGCAAGATCGCCAGGGTGACATTCTCATTGGATCAGCCTATACCGGATGATATAATGGAAATGATCGAAAGGACCAGCGATCTCTCAAGAAAGGTTGTTGAAGACGCTATTGACGCACTATATAATTTTGATGTCGACCTTGCCAATCAGGTCATCGAGAGGGTCTCAAAGATGGCACCGCTGTTGACCCGGCTTAATGAGGCCAGCCTGAAACTTGAATCCCATGCAGCTATAGTTGCGCTCGGGACTGTGGTGGACAGTATTGACAGGACCGCCGACTACGGCGCAAATGTAGCAGAGATCGCCATAAATTCTTCAATGGCAAGACAAAAATAATTATTCGGAACTATCTGTATCTATTATTACTATGGTCATATAATAACAAT
This sequence comes from Methanolobus sp. UBA474, assembly GCA_002501695.1. GTDB lineage: Archaea > Halobacteriota > Methanosarcinia > Methanosarcinales > Methanosarcinaceae > Methanolobus. Next base: position 19,198 of record DANZ01000044.1, read on the forward strand.
TATATTCCAATGGTTGTTTATAGTACAAATACATTCAAAAATTCAAGTCATCCGACTCCTGGAGGGAATGAATGGGTGTAATAAAAAAGATCAAAAGGAACTTTTCGGACCTCTTTAAAAGATTATTTAAAAAGCAGAATGCTCGTATTGGAATCTATGGCCCTCCGAATGCAGGGAAGACCACTCTTGCAAACCGGATCCTCAGGGACTGGACCGGAGACGCCATGGGCTCTGTGTCACATATAGCACACGAGACAAGGCGTGCAAGGCGCAGGGAGGGCGTAACCATCAAAACGAATGGCGGCTCGATTACTCTCGATATCATAGATACTCCCGGACTAGCCACAAAGATAGATTTTCATGAGTTCATGGCTCAGGGCCTGGACGAGAACGAATCCAAGAGGCGTGCAAAAGAAGCAACTGAGGGTGTTATAGAAGCAGTCAAATGGCTCGACAACCTTGACGGTGTCATTCTGGTCATGGACGCAACAGAAGATCCTTTCACGCAGGTCAATGTAACAGTTATAGGCAACATGGAAGCCCGCAATCTTCCCCTCCTTATAGCAGCTAACAAGGTGGACCTGCCCGAAGCATCTGCTTCGACTATCAGGGATGCGTTCCCGCAGCATCCTATGGTGTCCATATCTGCCCTTGAAGGAAAGAACATAGATACTTTATATGAAGAGATCGCAAAGAGGTTTGGGTGAGCATGATGCAGGGTTTTCAGATGGATCTTATCTCAGAGCACAGGCTCGCGGAAATGGCACCTGTCGAAAAGGTCAGGTTCATTATTGATGAGGTCAGGGAGGGTAAGATCCTTGTCCTTGAGAAGGGCTTAAGCCCTGAAGAGGAAGCAAGCCTCATTGAGATGACCATGACACTTATCGAACCTGATGGGTTTTCGGGTATAGAGATGGAAAGTTACCCTTCCGAAGTGGACACCTCTATTTTAGGAAGGCTCTTAAAGAAGAACACCATCAAGACAAGGATGACGGTGATAGGGCCTGCGGACCAGCTAAAGACTCTGAGGAAGGACCGCAACATGATAAGTGCTCTCATCTCTGCACAGAAATAATTGTGTGAATCTTAATGCGGACAAAAGAAGACAAAGGAACGCTTATATCTCCTCATCTTTCCCTGTCTTCCTTTGAGATGGGAAGAGATGATGTGAATGTGGTTTGTACCTATGGTAAGATCTCTATCTGGTTTGGCCGCCAGGTACCCGACATAATTATCGGCCAGATGCTACTTGGAATATCCAGGATAGATCAATCAGCTGTGCATGAACTTGAAGTGATCTGCGATTTTGACGATATCACGGATTACGAAAGTAACGGGTATGTGCTGGTCTCCTATGCAAGGTCAAAGGAGGGTTACAGGACCACATTCAATATTCCTTTCTCCAGCAGGAAGGCTTTATTCGCTCTTGCGAGCTCGATAACCAGAGAACTTAAGAATGAGGACACCGTGGTGGACTGCTACTGGACAGGCGACGACTCTGATATCATGCGTTTGTATGAAGAGCTTAGTAGCATCGAAGGTTGGAAGATAAAGAACATCAACTATAAGGAAGATGTAAAAGAAAAACATTATGATTAACAATAATTGATCTGTGAGGTTTTCCAGTTATGACAGAAGCGAATATTCCTGAATGTGCGCAGTGTGATCATCTTAAGTCTTCTATTCTGCTTATGGCCCATCATCTTGAAAGAGTTGCAGAAGAACTCGATGACGATTCCATCAAGGAGATGCTTGCATCGATCCTGAAAGCAAGACGTGTCTTTGTACTGGGTGCGGGAAGGTCCGGCCTGGTTGGGAGGGCCTTTGCTATGAGGCTTATGCATCTTGGATTGTTGTCCCATGTGGTCGGCGAAACTACCACTCCGGCCGTCAGTTCAGAGGATACAGTTATCGCCATATCGGGCTCAGGGCAGACCCGTTCGGTGGCAGACCTTGGAAAAGTTGCCAAGGACATAGGAGCTACGGTTATAACGATAACTTCCAATAAGGATTCAAAACTGGGCAACCTTTCGGATGTCGTGGTCCTGCTTCCGGGAAGGACAAAGGACGATGCCGGCGGTTACCTGGAACGCCACATGCGCGGAGAGTACACATACCTTACACCGCTGGGCACTTCCTTTGAAACATCCGCAAGCGTCTTTCTCGATGCTGTGATCGCGGAGCTCATTTACATCACAGGCGCATCGGAAGCCGATCTCAAATCCAGGCATACCAATATCGAGTAAGGGGATATGATGACTTCTGCCAGGTTTGCACAAAGGGTACTGAACATAGATATCTCCGGTATCAGAAAGATGTTCGAAGCCGCGGGATCCAATGCTATCAACCTCGGGCTCGGACAGCCTGATTTCGACACGCCCCTGCATATAAGGCAGGCTGCGATCGATGCCATAAACGAGGGTTTTACAGGCTATACCTATGGAGCAGGCATTCCTGAACTCAGGACGGCTTTAAGCTCCAAGTTCGAAAGGGAGAACAATTTCAATGTCACTCCAAACGAGATAATTGTGACTTCCGGGGCATCGGAAGCGCTGGAACTGGCCATTGCATCCCTGGTGGACCCGGGAGATGAGGTACTGATCGCAAACCCCGGCTTTGTTTCCTATAATGCTCTTGTGGAGATCATGGGTGGTAAGGTCGTGCCGGTTCCTCTTGGCGGCGATCTTTCACTGAGGCCCGAAGATGTTCTGGAAAGGATAACTCCCCGTACAAAGGCATTTATTGTCAACTCTCCGGCAAATCCGACCGGTGCCGTGCAAAGCAGAAATGACATGAAGGCCTTTGCAGAGATAGCCGATGATCACGACATCACCCTTATTTCCGACGAGGTTTACGAGCATTTCATCTATGAAGGTGAACATGTCAGCCCTGCGCAGTACTCGGATAATGTGATAACAGTGAACGCGACATCCAAGACCTACTCCATGACCGGCTGGAGGCTTGGGTACGTTGCGGCAAAGCAGCATTATATAGAACAGATGATAAAAGTGCATCAGTACGTGCAGGCGTGCGCCAACTCAATTGCCCAGAAGGCAGCTGTTGCTGCTCTTAACGGCCCCATTGAGCCTGTTATTCAGATGCGTGATGAATTCAGGCAGCGCAGGGATCTGCTTGTCGGGGGCCTGAACTCCCTTGGGATGAGGTGCGACCTTCCCAGGGGTGCTTTTTACGCATTCCCTGAAGTTGATGACTACATGGGAGTCGTAAACACGCTCATATCCAATGGCATTGTCGTAGTTCCAGGAACTGCATTTGGCAGCGGCGGGGAAGGATATATGCGCCTGTCGTACTCTACATCTCAGGCAGACATAAAAAGAGCTCTTATGATCATGGAAAGCGTCCTTTGAGCGGGCCGTAGGGATTAAAGGGCTTTAATCTCTACTTTATTCATCTGTCTGTTTCTCTTCTGTTCTACTCTCCTGTATCATTTTCACAAGCCTGTCCATGACTTCCTGTATCCCTTCACCGGTCATTGTGGACATTTTCATGTCGACAAGTTCAAGGTCCCTGTATTGAGGCAGGTCTGACTTGTTCGCAACTACGAGCAGGGGTAAGGGGAACTGCTGCTTGACCTCATTGAGCATGTTCTGCTGGTCTTTGATCTCATACCCGCATGTTTCGGTCGGGTCAATTATGAACAGGACGACAGCCTTGAGGTGTTTCAGTGCAGAGATGGCCTGCAGTTCTATTGCGTTCCTTTCGGACATAGGCCTGTCCAGAAGTCCCGGAGTGTCCATCACCTGGTATCTTTCATTCCCTACCATGAAGTGTCCTATCGAGACGCCTTTTGTTGTGAAGGGGTATGCTGCTATCTCCGGTGTTGCCCCGGTTGCCTTTGATACGAAACTGGATTTGCCGATGTTCGGATAGCCTGCAACTATGATGGTCGGCTCATCATGCACATCAGGAAGTTTCCTCAGCTTGTTGCGTGCCTCGTTCAGCAGCAATAGCTCCTTGTCTATGGACTTCATTATTGAGCCCATACGGCCGAAAGCCTGCTTCCTTATGATAATGGGGTCTTTGGAGCGGCGCATCTTTCCTACGTGTTCCCTGGCCACTTCATGTATCTTTGTGCTTGCCCAGTCTATTCTGCCCAGGGCCTTTCTAAGTTCATCAACACCAATAAGTATATCTGCCAGCTCATAATAAAAAGGCTGGAGCTGATCAAAACTGGGAAAACGGCGCACTGCATTTGACAGATTGTCGGTGAGTATGTTGGCAGCGGTCAATATCATTGACTCGTTCGCTTTGAGTGCAGTATCCCTTCCGCTAATTGTCTTTCCGGACATTGCACGGTTTGCTCTTCTGAACGCCTTGTCCACGAGTTCATCAGATGTAGGGACAGTGTGGATTTTTTCAAATATCATAGTTTCTTTACCTGCTGAGGGGGTAATCACCTGTACGTATAAATTAGTGTTCCTCCCCTGAGAAAATATATTCTTCAATAATATCTATCTGATATACTACAAATATATATATCCCTTTTGAGTATCTATTATTATTCAGGGAACGGTGATTTAATGGAGCTTGCTCCTATCCAAAAAGACATTTTAATAGCATTAATAAATCTTCAGAGAGAAAAAGACCGTGCCGTCAAAGGCGAGGAGATTGCTGAACTTATAAACCGCAATCCGGGTACTGTTAGAAATCAGATGCAATCTCTGAAGGTGCTCGGGCTTGTTGAAGGTGTTCCCGGCCCTAAAGGAGGATATAAAGCTACCGGCGAGGCCTATGAGGCCCTTAGCATCACCGCCATGGATCACGAAGCTGTGGTGCCGCTTTTCAGAAATGATAAGCTGGTAGAGGGTGCGACGGTAGCTGAGATAAGTTTCACGACGGTCAGACATCCTGACCTGTGTCACGGCAATATAAGGGTACTTGGCAGTATAAAGCATTTTGAGCAGGGGGATAAGGTGCAGATAGGCCCCACTCCTGTCAATAAGCTGGTGATAAGCGGTGAGGTGGTCGGGCGTGATGACACTCAGAACACTCTTGTCTTTTGTATAAACGAGATGATCTCGCTTCCCAAAAAGCCTGTAAAGAATTATGCACGTATGAACATCATCTCTATCAATATCAATGCCTCTATCCAGGAGACGGCAAGGATGCTTGTTGATAATGGCATTCACGGGGCGCCTGTGAAAGATAACGGGGAGATAGTCGGTATTGTCACTTTCACTGATATAGGGGATGCCGTGGCAAGTGGTAAGATGACCTCAAGGGTCAAGGACATCATGACAAAGGAGCTTATAGCAGTGGATGCGGAAACCTCTCTGTATGATGCGGTAAAGATCTTCGACAGGCACAATATAGGCTTCCTGCTTGTGTCCTTTGAGGGAGTGCCAAAAGGCATACTCTCAAAGAAGGATATCTTCCACGAACTGACCGTTTACTGATGTTTATCAGTAAACCCTATATTTTCCTATTTCCTGCGTTTTTCCAGCTCTTCTGAGATATCCTCAAGAGATACCCCTTTTGCTGCAAGCATCACCAGCAAATGGAAGAGCAGATCGGCTGTTTCATAGATGATCTCTTCTTTTTTGTCACCCTTGACTGCCAGTATCGTTTCAATTGTTTCCTCTCCCACTTTTTCCAGTATCTTATCAATGCCTTTCCTGTGGTTTAGCAGGGAGCAGACATAGGAGTTCTCAACCGGCGTGCTCTTGCGCTCAAGTATTATGTCGTATATCTCATTAAGGATGGAAAGGTTTGCAGCTGGCATGGTAGGTCACATCAAAAATAATATGGCGACGTTGGTGTAATCCATCACAATATGACGGGAGTGTTGGAATTCCAACGTCTGAAAGTATCATAGGAATTTTCTGATATATTTGTTTTGCTATATCTCTTATATTTTGCGTGGGTCAGTTATCACTCCGGTGAGGGCAGAAGCTGCTGCTGTTGCAGGTGAGCTCAGGTAAACAAAAGACTGCGGGCTCCCTTCTCTTCCCTTGAAGTTCCGGTTGGATGTTGCAAGCCCTACCTCTCCGTCCCCGAGAAGTCCGAAGGAGCCACCCATACATGGTCCGCAACATGGTGACTCGACCATTGCGCCCGCTTCCATGAACTGCTCGATGTAACCTGCTCTGAGGACTTTCATATACTCGGTCCTTGAGGCCGGGATTATCAGGAGCCTGACCCCTTTTGCCACAGGCTCGTCGCCCATCATCTTCGCCACGATCTCGATATCTTCGAACCTGCCATTGGTGCATGATCCCACAAATACCTGGTCGACCTTGATCCCTTCCACTTCTGTTACGGGCTTCACGTTATCGACGTTGTGGGGACAGGCTACCTGGGGTTCGAGTTTGCTTACGTCATATTCTCTTACCTGGGAAGAAGCTGCACCTTTGTCGGACTTCCAGTAGGGGTCCAGCTTAAAGTCTGGAATGCGCTCCTGCAGGTACTTCTCTGTGATCCTGTCTGCCTCGATGATACCGGCCTTGCCGCCCATCTCAATGGCCATGTTGGATACTGTCATACGCTCGTACATGGGCATATCCCGGACAGTTGAACCTGCATACTCGGCAGCCTTATATCTTGCTCCCTCGGCGCCTACATCACCTATGAGGTGCAGTATCACGTCTTTGGAATACACATGCTTTGGAAGCTTTCCATTGACCTCGAACCTGATGGTATCGGGAACCCTGAACCACAGCTTGCCGGATGCAAAGACAGCAGCCATGTCAGTCGAGCCGATGCCTGTTGAGAACGCGCCAAGAGCTCCATATGCGCAGGTGTGCGAGTCAGACCCTACAACAAGGTCTCCGGGCCTTACATGTCCCTTCTCGGGCATGACCTGGTGGCATACACCCTCATAAACGTCATAATTGGTTATGCCCTGCTCTCTGGCAAATTTCCGGAGCATGATATGGTTTGCGGCGGCATTGAGGGAATCAGCAGGCACCTGGTGATCGAAAATGATCACTATCTTGCTGGGGTCCCATACCTTTTTCTGTTCCTTGTCCCTCATGATCTCATAAAAGCCTTCCACAGCAAGAGGTCCTGTGATGTCATGGGTCATCGCCCTGTCTACGTTGGCCATTACGAATTCGCCGGCTTTTACCGCTTTTCCGGAAGCCTTCGAAAAGATCTTCTCCGAGATCGTCATTGCTTGGTCGGTATTGGTGGACATATTGATCAGTCTGTGATTTTATCCTGGAATGTTATGATGGGTCCGCTTATCCTGCGGGTAGTCCTGTGACTGCCTGTGCTGTCATGTACTACGTAGTTTATAATACCTTCCCGTATATTCTCCATGGCCTTATTAATATTTTCAGGTCCCCTTTCGAAACTCTCGTAGTTCTGGTAGACCAGGATTGCTTCCTTAATTTCCTCAATATATCTACTGATGACATTTTCGGCTAGCAGGAGGCTTTCCTCCTTCCCTGTATTACCGCCAAGTCCCTCGCATTCCGATACCCTCAGCTCTCCTTCTTCCATATGAAAAGGGTATGTGCTGCACAGCAGCGGACGCACGCCATATATGTTACATTTGTTGCCTGCCGCAACATCCTGTATGAAAATGCAATCTCCATTTCTTTTGCGCGAGAGCTCCCATCCGAACGTATGGATGTTGCCCCGGGTGTCTATCAGGTCCGAGAGTTCCTCCAGCGTCTTCCTGTCCTGCATATTCCCGGACCCTTCTTCAGGAGGCTGCGCGACCGCATCTTTGCCAAGGCCGGTGTGGAGGCATATTTTTTGTATTTCCCCGGGACTTACTATGACCGAGTTATCCTCATGCTCTCCCCGGCAGCATCTGCCGCACCTGAGGCAGGAAAAGCCAATGTTCCGTATCCTCGCCGCTATTTCGTCTGGATCTATCATTCTTGCAGTTTCAAGCTCCCCTGCTAACCTTCCGATCAGGTATCCTTTGAGTCTGGTATCCATTTTTTGTACCTTGGCAGGATTAATATAAGGAATTATCCGGGACCTTATACCTGCAATAATATGTCATAATATATATTGTATATAACTTACATTTTTTTATATGCTGTGTTATGTATATATCTTCATATCTGGCCGCTTTAAACATCAATCCCTTGTTATGTTTACACCATGAAAGGATACTCTGCAAACCCTGTTACCTGTATTATGTTTCGAATGGGTCTGATACACTTGAGGGTCTGTATGGGAACGTATGATCCTTGATCAATAAGTCTGAATGAGGCTTATCCGGTTCCCAATGATCACGTTCCTGTTCTTTCATACATAATCATACGTTCTTTCCGGATCATTCGGATCTGCATCATATCCTGCTTATGTGTATGATTCATACGGCATCTTACCAAGAAAAATATAATATGAACATTATGCAGGATCTTATCAATCCCTCACAGTGTTTCCCACATGTGCATGAAAGGATTTCAATAGAGTAGTATGTGATCTGTTTGCTTTTTCTCTGACGCATCCTCGCAAAGTCTCCCGTTATATGAGGTATGTGGATGCATCCCTGAGGCGGCTTTAAAATGCATTATATATATTTAGCTGCATATTTTAAAACAAACATTTCCTATCGTCTATTAAAGTATGTATATATTCATGTGCCAATCGTCTTTCAGCGATGCAAAAAATAATAAAAATAGAAAAGGCGAATGTATGAAGACAACTATCTACAGATCGTTCTCTTCAACACCAACGGCTGTAAGGAATCTCTTGACCACGGCTTCATTGACCAGTCTAAGGAGGGTCTGCCTGTCCTTTGCCGCACTGAATACTCCAAGCTCTATACGCGCGGCAGCCGCGTTGGCATGTCCTCCACCGGCTTCCTCGCCGAAGGCACGTTTCATGATATCCCCCAGGTTGATGCGGATATCATTGCTCCTCCCGGAAATGAATATCTTGTCCTCGCTCACACCGAAAACAATGGTTGTGGAAATACCTTCCAGGTTGAGCAGATAATCTGCAGCCTGTGGCAGGGTATCCCTGTCCCGGATACTTCCCACATTTGAGAGCAGGTAACTTCCTATTACCTGGCGGTTATTGATAGCTTCACCCAGCACGTCCAGCGTTTCTATGGACATGGAAGGGCGCTCCAGCTGGTCCAGGATATCATGGTCCGACAGGGGATAGAGGTATGAAGCTGCCGACAGATCGGCTGAGTCGGTGTTCCTCTTGAAGTCCATCGTATCGGTCCTGATGCCGTACAGAAGAGCAGTCGCAAGCTTGCTGTCGATATCAATATTCAGCTCCTGCAGGTACTTTGTTACAATGGTTGAGGACGCGCCCACATTAGGACGTATATCTATGAATTCCGCGTCTATCTCGGTGTCCGTGATGGGGTGATGATCTATTATAATGCCTATATGGGTCTTGGTAGGCAGGGGATTGTTGGCCCCCGGTCCGGAGCAGTCCACCATGGCGATCTTGTCATAGGATGCCATCTCAATATCCTCAAACCTGTAAAGATCGATACCCAGAAGGTTCACAAAGGCCTTGTTCTCCTGATGGCCTATCTCTCCATGATACACAATGTCCGATACTATATCATGGGAATCTGCGATGGTCTTCAGTGCAAGCGCACTTGCAATAGCATCAGGGTCCGGGTTATTGTGTACGACGATAGCCATCCTTTTACCCCGGATGCTTTCAAACCATTGTGCCATTTTATTACCGCGGCGTAGTCCCTCTGCACGTTCCAGAGACCTTGAAAGGGATTTGGCGACCATTCTTGGAGGCATGACTACCAGGTCCGCACCCATCGCTTCCATTTCCTGCATATTGATGACATCAGTGGCCCTTGCAACACAATATACGTCTCTTGATACTTTTTTCCTGACATTGTCAAGAGCTGCCTTATTTGCCTGAGTATCGGAGCTAAGAATAAGTATGCCTGAAAGGTTCTTTGTGTTTATCCGGTCAAGAAGCGCAGGATCACCTACGTCCCCTACAATCGCCTCATAGGCTTCGTCACGCAGGGTCTCGACCTTTTGTGCGTCCTTATCTACGATGATCAGGTCTTTGTCAAGTTCCCTGAGTTCTTTGGCCAATGCAAAACCGAAACTCCCGCTCCCAAGGATGAGGTAAGTGGGCTTGATCTTTATCCTGTCGGTTGCAGTGGTCTCCTTAGCAACGGCGTTAATATGAATACCTCCGTTTCATATAAAGGATGTTAGGTATATTAAAACAATTCCCAGAAGAAAAGATATTAACTCTAAATAGGATGTAAACCAAGGATAAATAGGCGATCATGGAAACCATTACACCTTTAAGGATGCGGGCCGTCGATACTAACTGCGCATACCTGGGCATGAGTCCCCTGCAATTGATGGAGAATGCAGGGGCAGGCATTGCGCGGGAGATTGGTGCACACGCCAGTGCAGCATCTGTGCTCTTTATTGCAGGCAGGGGCAATAACGGAGGTGATGCTTTCGTGGCTGCCAGACACCTTTCTCTCTTTCCCGGATTCCGGGTGAAAGTGCTTCTGCTTGGAAATGCATCGCAGATAAGGACCATGGAAGCGAGAGCCAATTTCGATCTGCTGAAGTACAGCGGTGTCGATGATATAAGGGAAGTACGCGACTCCTCTGAGCTTCGATCCTATTCCGGCTGGAAAGAAGCTGATGTAATAGTTGACGGTGTGCTTGGTTCAGGGCTGAAAGGCCATCCAAGGGAGCCGGAGTCAACAGCAATAGATCTCATCAATGCTACGGATGCTTTTGTGCTCTCTATAGACTCGCCCTCGGGATTTGATCCGGAAACAGGCAGGTTTGAAAAGAGCGTGAAAGCAGATATGACCCTCACCTTCCACAAAATGAAGAGCGGATTTCTTTTGCCCTCCTCAAAGGACATTACGGGTGAGGTCCGGGTGGTTGGGATAGGGGTCTGCAGGGATGCCGAGCTGTTCGTGGGACCCGGCGACCTCAATGGGCTTGCTGTCAGAAGCGCTTCTTCGCATAAGGGCAACTCCGGCAGCCTGCTGGTAATAGGCGGCGGGCCTTATTCAGGGGCACCGGCCTTTGCAGCACTTGCAGCTTTAAGGGCAGGTGCAGACATGGTAACACTTGTAGTGCCGGAGAGCATTTCTAATGTGGTCGCCGGTTTTTCGCCGGACCTGATCCTGGCAAAAGGCATACGGGGTGAAAAACTGTGCCCCGAACATATTCCGTTAATATCCCCGCTCATTGAATCAAGTGATGTGGTGGTCATTGGCCCCGGCCTTGGGAGGGATGCGGCAACCCTTGAGGCGGTCGAGAAGATCCTGCCCATGTGCAAAAAAGCCGTTGTTGACGCTGATGCACTTTATGATCTGTCTCTGCCCGTAGCAGGGGATGTTGATCTCATCATAACCCCGCATGGCGGGGAATTCTCCCGCCTTATGGGAAACGCACTTCCCTTTTCCCTGCAGGACAGGAAAGGTCTTGTAAATGCTTTCTCCCGGGAGAAGCAGATAGTGACCATACTGAAAGGGAGCATCGATGTGATCTCGGACGGGAAGGAGACAAGGCTTAACCGGACCGGGAATGCAGGCATGACCGTAGGGGGCACGGGTGATGTGCTTGCGGGTATTGTCGGAGCGCTGTTTGCTTCCAACAATGCGTTTGATGCGGCATGTTGCGGATGCTTTGTAAACGGCGCTGCAGGTGACCTTGCCTATGAGGAACACGGATATGGGTTGCTTGCAAGCGATATTATCCGGAAGGTCCCCTCTATACTGAAGCAGGAGTGATAAGAATGGAACGAGAAGGCAGAACGGTATTCGTGAATATTGAGAGGAAACGGATCCGCATGGCTATCAGTCATGGTGAGGATGAGGAAATATTCAAGTTTACTCTGGATGAAGCAAGGGACCTGAAAGAAAAATTAAATACAACCATTGAGGATTACATGCAAAGGCAGAACCTGCGCATAGACTGACCCGGATCCGGTGATTTGTTGACACATAATTTCACTCATATTGAAAATGGCCGTGCGGTCATGGTGGACATCAGCCACAAAGATATAGTTGCCAGAAAGGCCACGGCATCCGGGGAGATCATTCTGGGTACAGAGACCCTGGAGAGGATCCGGAGCGGGACTGTTGAGAAAGGCAATGTGCTTTCAACCGCAAGAATAGCAGCCATTCTTGCAGTAAAGAGGACTCCGGAATTGATACCCATGTGCCATCAGATACCTATAACCGGTGTTGACGTGGACTTTTCAATAGGGGAAGGACACGTTGCTGCGGTGGTGGAAGTGCGTTCCGTCGGAAAGACAGGTGTTGAAATGGAGGCCCTTACAGGGGTTTCCACGGCGCTGCTTACTATATGGGATATGGTGAAATCTGCCGAAAAGGATGACACTGGCAATTACCCCCTTACATGTATACGTAACATAAAGGTCCTTTCAAAAGTCAAAGGGACCAAAACTAATGTATGAGGATTGTTACATTAGGAATCGCTATAAAAAATGGAATTAAAAGAGGTACATCATTTGAAGATCATAGGAGGACCCGCATCTCAGGCTCTCTCATCACGAGTTGCAAGGGAATTGAATCTGGAACCAACAGTTTGCGATTTCACCCGGTTCCCCGACGGTGAGCTCTATGTCCGCATCCTGGATGAAACTGTGGACGAGGTCACAATTATACAGAGCATAATCACAGATTCTGATTTCGTAGCGCTTTTGCAACTGATAGATGCCTGTGAGGATTCTCCGGTCATCAATGTCGTTATCCCTTACATGGGATATGCAAGACAGGACCGGAAGTTCAAAACAGGCGAACCCATCAGTGCAAGGGCTATTGCCAGGAACATCAACGCTGACAGGGTATTCACAGTGAACGTACACAAGACAAGTGTGCTGGACTATTTCAATGCTGATGCTTTTGACCTGGACGCTTCGCATCTTATCGGCTACCACGTAAGGTCTCTTGGCCTGAAAGATGCCCTGCTCGTTTCTCCGGATGCCGGAGCCATGGAGTTCGTTGAGAGGACTGCAAAAGAAATAGGTTATGACTGCGATTATCTTGAGAAGACCCGCGTTTCAGGTGATACCGTCATCATCAAGACAAAGAGCATTGATGTGCAGGGCAGGGACATCGTACTGCTTGATGATATGATATCTACCGGCGGAACGATGGTGGAGTCTATAAAACTGTTGAAATCGCAGGGTGCAAAAGATGTATATATTGCCTGCGTACATCCCGTACTTGCAAGAAACGCTGTCATAAGGCTGTATAATGCAGGCGTGAAAGATATCATCTCCACAGATTCCATTGAAAAGGCCCAGAGCTGTATAAGTGTTGCACCCCTGATCGCTCATGCAATTAAAGGGCTATAACTATAAGTGCAATTATATACAATAAATGCTAATATTTATGCAAATGAGGCATTTGACATGACGCTACCTGATGTTTGCCCCCGGGACGGGGCACCCTCCTGCAAAAGAACTACCTGTCACCTGTATGTTGTAGACTGGCGTTCAGGAGATGAACAATGTATCATAGGCTATCGCTCAACTCACAAGGGCCTATCAAAATCCTCTCCTGTAGTGGACAGTTACGCACAGGATACCCGCAGGAAGCTGGGGGATAAGAGGGATCCTAAGTCTCCGGAACTCTGTCAGGAAGCAAGGCAGCCGGAAGAGGCCCGGCACATGGACAGCCGCAGGGAGCCAGGAGTTGCTTCCCGTGAAGAAATGAGGTCCGTCCATCTGGCTGATGTTTCCTCATCTGATCTCCATAAAGGACCTGATGCGGCCTCTCGTGATGGGATAAAGTCATGGCAGCGTCCTGATGTCCAGTCCCGGAACGCCTGCGAAGGGCCGGGATATGAGCTGTGCGAAGAAGTAACTGTCAATACTAAGAATACGACAGTGATAGAGTCCAGGGAGTCACCCCGGGCAGAGCCCCCGAAAAAGAGGAAGTCTCTGGATGATGTAATGAACCTTGATCTTCCTGATAACTATGAGGAGG
>DANZ01000005.1:0-10458 GCA_002501695.1 Methanolobus sp. UBA474
ACAGGTCTTTCGGACTCGATGGTCATAAGCGGGATATTTATATTGCTTCCTATGAGGGAGAGGAAGAGCAGAATAAAGGCATCGCTCCAGGAGAATCCGATCCTGGCAAAAGCAGTGCTGGCAAGTCCGAAAAAAAGCACCGATACAGTGACAGCAAGGAACAGGGTCAGGACGATAGTGAGAGCAACTTTAAAGGGGCTGTAAAGGATTGGATGCATAATCTATAGTTGTTTATCAATAACATCTGTTTGTGCCATCATGCAAGCCTAATCAACATCATTACCGGGCCTGGGGCCAAGGAAACTGTCCTTATTGATGGAGTCGCTTCTAAAGAGATCCTCATTGATAAAGATCGGTGCGTTGTGCCTGAGGGCCATTGCAATGCAGTCGCTTGGCCTGGCATCGAATTCCATGTCCGTTCCTTCCTTGCTGATCCTGAGCCTGGCATAGTAGATGTTATCGATCTTCTCGTCGATAAGCACACTCTCCACCCTCAGGTTCAGTCTTTCCAGCATGGATATCATGAGATCATGGGTCATAGGCCGTGGCATCGTCTCCTTCCTTAGCACTGAATTGATAGAGATCGCTTCGGAGTTGCCTATATGTATCGGCATAAGAGATCCTTCTTCATCCTCAAGCATGACAGCCGGAACAGACCTGCCCACAATATTTATCATGAAGACGCCTTTGATGGTGACTTGTTTGGTGTTCGTAGTAGGACTCATATTGCTGACGGTTCCTTATGCTCTTAAAAATAAACAACTCAAATTCACAGATCCTCAATTAAAGAATGTTCCCATCCTTTTTAACAGTATAGTTCCCTGTGTTTTAGAACTCAATTACGGGTTGAACTGCTCGGGCTGTGTCACACAATTGAACCCGTATCTTCCAACAAGCGGCACGAAAAAAACTCCCCCCCAGTCTTCTCTTGTCATGCTGCCATCCTTCCCTTTCCTGTAAAGGTACAGGCGTTGATATGTATCGCCTTCCGGTATCACTATCAAACCGCCTGCTTTGAGCTGGTCGGTAAGGCTTTGAGGCAGGGCCGGTGCGCAGGCCGTCACACATATCCTGTCATAAGGCGCTTCCTGCTCATAACCTAGGGAACCGTCCCGGTGTATGACATCTACGTTATTGCATCCGGCTTTCTTCAGATTCTCCTGTGCAAATCTGACAAGAGACTCCAGGCATTCAATGGAATATATCCTTCCGCCTTTTCCCACAAGTTCGGCCATGACTGCTGCATTGTATCCGGAGCCTGTCCCGATCTCAAGCACCTTATGCCCTTCCTTCAGTTCAAGAAGGCTGCACATAAGGGCGACCATATGTGGTGCAGATATGGTCTGTCCGTGGCCTATGGGTAGCGGAGTGTCCACATATGCACTATTGACCTGAACCTCCGGTACGAACAGGTGCCTTGGTACTTTTTGAATTGCAGTAAGTATCTTTTCTGTTGCACCCGTCCTGCTGAGGGAATTTACCAGCTGCGACCTCTTCCGCGCATGCTCCATGCAGTTCTGCCTTCTGCCCATCCACTTCGCTTAACCTCTTCGGCAAACACCCGCTTGATATTCTTTGCCTCTACGGTTGCACCCCTGCCTGACAAGAACCCGCCATCCCTTTTCTTGATCTTCGTTATCTCAAATTCCTTGGAGCCAAGTCTGTCGGTCTTCCCTATCACGAATTCATATCCTCCGTGGACCCTCTTTTGCAGTGCTTCGGTGTGCTTGCCCTGATGAATGGATATTTTGATAATAACCTCATCAATGGCTCTTCCCCAGATGGTAGTGATATCTCCGGCGTTTGCCTCCTCTACCCTCTTCTGGGTCGTATCGATGGCAGTCACAATGATAGGATATACCTCATCAGCTTCCTCATCATCCACTATTATCTCATCGCCCACGCTAACCATATCCTCTGTTGTCATTTTGTTCATGCAACTGAAGGACTCCTGGCCTTTGCTGATTATTACCTTAACAGTGACATCCTTTGCTCTCTCTAAGGTTGCAGGGTGCACGTTACCGCATTCCTGGCAACGCACTATCACATTCTGGCCGTCTTTCAATACATCATGCGGCACCTCTATCTTAGGGGAACATGAAGGGCATACTACTTCTACTTCAACTTCTTCGCTCATAATCTCAATTATCCATTGTCTGGAGTATGTAAATAATTAACTCTGTATTCAATTCAACTATCTCTCACAATAAAGGATGCCTTCAGATCAGGTTCCTTTGAAGCAAAGCCTGCTGCAGGGGACCCAAAGGATCCTATGTCAAAAAGCAATTATCTTAGTTCCTATCTCTCACTTGCAGCATGCGCCGCAATGAACTCCCTCAGCAGTTTAGTTCCAAGCAGTGCACTTTGCCCGTTGTCATATTCGGGGGCGATCTCCACGATGTCAAAACCAACTGCCCTTGGTGCAAGGGTATGTATGACTTCCCGGACCTCTATATCGCTAAGTCCGAAAGGTTCGGGTGTGCCAAGACCCGGCGCGTATGCAGGGTCAAGCGCATCCATGTCAAGGGAGAGGTATATCTTTGAGCTTCCCAGGTAGTCCATGATCTCAGAAAGCACCTTCTTGATACCCTTTTCGCGAACCTCATCAGGAGTATAGTACCTGATGTCGTTGTCTTTTGCGAATACCCATTCTTCCTTAGGCCCGCTGCGAACCCCGATGGTCACATACTTGTCCGTCACTTCGTTCAGGACATGCCTTGAAACGCATGCATGGCTGTATTTGATACCGCCGTACTCTTCGCGCAGGTCAAAGTGTGCATCCAGCACAACAAAGCCGATATCTTCGTCCGCATACCTGGCACAGGCTTTCACACATGGAAGGGTAAGCGAATGCTCCCCTCCCAGCATGATGGGAAGTTTTCCGTCCGCAACAATGGGCTCGACTGCAAGAGCGAGCTCTTCAAGCGTCTGCTCGACCGATGAGTAATGTTCAAGGTTGCCTGCATCATGTATCTGCAGATCCTCGTAATCCACATCAAAGTAAGCGTTGTACGTTTCAAAATTAGCGGACGCTTTTCTCATGGCGTCCGGAGCCCATCGGCTTCCTGACCTGTACGAGGATGTCCCGTCAAAAGGCACACCGAATATAACGTACCTGGCGGAATCATAGTCCGCCAGGGCATCCATCATCTCAGGCTTCTGGAACATGTCAGAAATAAGATCAAAGCTACCTTATCTGAGGTCGATCCTCATCTTGCCCATAGCTGTGAGGTAGGTGATCTCTTCTCCTTCCTTTACTCTGTCCTTGTACTCTTCGGGTACTGTCAGCTCGAATGTTGAGAAGTCTCCCATGTCCATAAGCTGGACAATATCTCCGCCAAAGGAAAGTACCTGTGCTGTCTTCCTCTCAACGATGGGGACATATGCCTTGTCTGAAACAGGTCCCACAATTGATCTCTTCTGGTTGTCGAAGAGTCCAATAACATCGATCCTTGCTTTTGCTGAACCGTGTTTTCCAGGTTTCGACTTGGATATGCTCTTGATAACGCAGGGCTCATCATCGACAATGACATACTTCCCTTCCTTTAGTTCCTTAACTTCAACTTGTACTTTCATTTATGATCCTCCATGGAAATCTAAATAATGATCGTAATTCGTGGGTATAATTCCCTGTTCCATATATCAATTTAACCTATATCCCACAAGAACCGGAAATACTTTATAGCAGGCATTACTATCACATTTAAGTATATAAATCAATTTGTTACTTCCAGCCTTGGCTCTTACTGCCCGGGACCTTTGAGGATCATCATCTATGAAAGTCCCGCGCTTCTTATCCTTCCCACAGGCCCAGTTCCTGCATTTTT
Source organism: Methanolobus sp. UBA474 (assembly GCA_002501695.1). Taxonomy (GTDB): domain Archaea; phylum Halobacteriota; class Methanosarcinia; order Methanosarcinales; family Methanosarcinaceae; genus Methanolobus. The sequence goes on from DANZ01000005.1 coordinate 3,828, forward strand.
TCCTGTGAGGGCACTCCTCTTTCATCCCACCCTCTGAAATGATAATACTCAGTCAGGACATTTCTGAAAAGTTCCCTGTCAATGCCGTCCTCCCCGAAAAATCTTTCAGGCAGCGTGTCATCTTTCCGTGAAAAACCCGCCCTGATATTGAACATTCTCTCCTGGTTGTATATGCGCTCTCCTGCACGCAGCAGTTCCTCTCCCGTATAGGCATTTCCTGTTGCGGCACTGAGCATGGCTGCAAGTTCACCCTCTCCCATCGCAAATGCGGCATAAGGGCAGATCACAAGCGAATCAACGACCGCTGCAAGGTTCTGGAAATATTGGACAAGAGCTGCCTTGCCGTCAAACCTCAGCCGGTTAAGGGTCACCGGCTTTCCCATTATCTCCGGCGCAGCCATGAAAGCACTTAAATGGCATCCTCCTCTGTTGGATGTTGCATAAGCCAGAGCCATGCCTGCCATGCTCCTGGGGTCATATCCCGGGAGGTCCAGTCCCTTGACACTCATGCTGCTCTGCGGTGTTCTCCCGGAACACAGGTACGAATATGAACCTGCAGAGAGTTCGCTCTTTCCTTCTCCAATATTCATGACAAGCGCTGTAAGCTCCTCTTTCTCCGGCCTTAGGGAGTGCAGTTCCATGTATGCTGCAACGGCAGCTCCGCAGGATATGGGGTCCATGCCATAGTCAGTACACATTCTGTTAAGTACGGTAATAGTATCAAGGTCTGTGTTCCCTATATTCGGGCCGAATGCCCATATTGCCTCATAGTCCGGTACCGGGGTGCTGTTCCCAAATTCTCTCCTGCATCCGACAGGACATGCATAGCATGGTCTTTTCCGGGTGTCGTAATTCTCCCTTATGAACTCGCCGGATATCCTGTCCGCTGCAACAGAACGTTTGTTCCTGAAATTGTCTGCAGGCAGTATTCCCATGTGGTCAAGCAGGTCGACAAAGACAGCTGTTCCGTATTGTGCAAGGCCTTTCGATACCGGGGGATTTGCTATGATCAGCCTGTTCACCTTTTCCACAGCTTTTGCAAAGGATTCCGGCTCAGCTATCCCCGGGGTATTGCTTCCCTTCACGACAACAGCCTTGAGGTTCTTTGAGCCTGCCACAGCTCCGTGCCCTCCGCGGCCCGCAGGATAACCGTCGTTCACTATGGTTGCCAGCGGGAGCAGTCCCTCTCCTGCTTTCCCGATACATGCTACCTTTCCTTTGGGCCCGAGGATCGACGCGGTCTCATATGTGTTCTTTCCCCAAAGATGTCCGGCAGGAAGTATCTCTACCTCTTCATCCTCTATGCGAATATATACCGGGTCCGGAGCCTTTCCCTGTACTATCAGGGAATCTACGCCTGCAAACTTCATCTCTGAGCCAAAGAAGCCACCTGCATTGAAGTCAAAGATCGTTCCTGTAAGCGGTGACTTCGTTGTGATCGTGAAGTGCCCGGACATGGGTGCGCAGGTCCCTGTCAGTGGCCCTGTGTTGAAGATGAGGGGGTTCTCAGAGCTTAAAGGTGCTACCTCCGGATCAGCTAGCTCCCCCATGACCCGGCTTCCCAGGCCACGCCCGCCGATGAACTTCTGTGCATCCTTCTTTTTTGTCCTTGATTCAGTGACCGAGTTATTTCCAAGGTCTATTATTATTGTTCTTCCGGTCCATCCGAACATGTCCATTCCTCAAATGCATCAATTAAGCATGATCTGATCTGTGTTATTTTCGCTTTCCGGGAATCGCTGATGATGCTCCGGACTCCATCTCCAGCATCTTTCTTTTAAGCTCTACCTTTTCCCCGCAGGTTTCCCCGTAAAAGCCTCCAATATCCGATGCTGAAATAACCCTGTGGCATGGTATGACGATGGGATAGGGGTTCTTTGCAAGCGCGCTTCCGACAGCTTGCGCAGCACCATCTTTTCCTATACGGCAGGCAAGCTCGGCATATGTGATGGTTTCTCCGTAGGGGATCTTCCTTGTCTCATTGAGCACTTTCTGCTGGAACTCTGTAAAGCAGGAAAGGTCGAGCTCGTATCGGGAGAAATCCACTTCTTCCCCGCTTAGATATCTCAATATGTCCTGAAAGACGGTATTCTGTTTCATTTCTCTTTCTCGCCGAATATATCTTTCTCGAGTCTTTCTCTCTTCCTTCTGGAACGCAGCCACCCTCCTCCGTGATAGAATATCAGTGCCGACCCGGCAAGCAGCCCCAGGACTATCAGGGGCAGGGTCTTTTGCAGGAGCAGAGGGTCGATGTCGTCCATCTGGTCGTAGGTAGGGAACATGATATCCTTCCTGTCATTACTGTGGCCCAGGCCCAGCGCATGGCCAATCTCATGCTTTGCTATCTCCCTCATACTTGCATCCCCGTATTGCTTCCAGGAATATCCCTGGTAATTGCCTGTCTCCAGCACGATGTCCACATGTTCGTACCTGCCATTGGCCTCATAAGGCCTGGCAAAGCCCGCAACACCATTCCGGACACCTGCATCTTCTTCCAGGTTCTCCACCCACATGACGAGGATATCGGCGTTATCCTCCTCTATTATCTTAAACTCAGGGGTATATCCCAGTTTACCGTTCCCTCCGTTGCCCCAGTATTCAAGCGCCTTTTCAACCTGGGTCCTGTAACTGGGGCTGTAATGTGCAGGGATATCCCTGTCATCTATATAAACGGTGATAGGCATGTTCTCCCATGGAGCAGGGTTCAGTTCAGGATACATCCTGTCCTGGGGTGAAAAGAGCACTGCAAAGAATAACAGGACCAGGATGGCAAACAGGGCTGTTTTTCTTTTGTTATATGGCATTGGTCTCACAGGGTATTATCGGTCCTACATAATATATCTGATGAGGCACTTCGGGCCGGTTCCGGGTAGCGCCTTTCTGCGGCGTAAAGATAATCAATCTTCAGTGCAAAGCATCTTCCATGCAAAAACGCGTGGCTGTAGTTTTTGACAGTGCAGGTACCTTGCTTCGGATGTACCGGGTAGCGAAGGAAGTGGCTACAGGTATCATCCTTGATAATGTACAGACCACTCTTCTGGTGTCTGAGAAGCCACGCAGGGCTCTTGTGGTCATGAACGGCGCTCTTGAAGGCACGATCTTATCCTGTCCGCAGATGACTTTCCATGATTTCCTTGGGAAATATGGTATATCGATCGGGATAAGCTGCTCGAGTAGCTCCCTGGAATTAAATGAAGCCTACGGCATAATACAGAAAAGCAGTGTCTGTGTAAGCGATATCAGGGATGTTATCTCGGTTGTAAGGGGCCGCTGCCCGGATGTGTTCTACCTTGCCGCAGGCATCATCGTTGATGCGCAGGAAGGCACAGTGCCCTATGTGCTTAGCACAGGCGGAAGGATGTATTCCACGACACCAGCTACAATAAGCCAGCTGAAAAGAATGGGGGCGGATGTATTCATTGCTTCAGGGGACGGCTACCATAACCTCAGAAAACTTGCAGTTTCTGTGGGCATTTCTATGACCGATGTGTTTGGTGTTGCGTCTCCCCTCGATAAGGAAAGGATCGTCAGGGAACTCCGTGAGAGGTATGGCTCGGTGATCATGGTAGGTGACGGCATGAACGATATACTTGCACTCAGGGCAGCAGATATCGGTGTAATGACCACTCAGCAGGGTGATGAAAGGCCTCAGGTATTGCGGGAAGCAGCAGACATGATTATTGATGATATCCTTGATGTAACGGACATTGTCAGGCAGCTTTTATCCCAAACCTGTAAAAGTGTCTGAGATTTTGGAATCGCAAAGCTTCCCCTTTTTTTGAAAGTTAACGGCGCAAAGCCGGTGCGTTATGTTTATGTAGTGAGTTTGATAATCCAGATATAACTTACTTGTAAAAAAATCATTAAAATGTTGTCAGATGGTGCATATAGGTGTAAGATACATTGTGCATTAGTTTTGTGCATACTCCGCAAAACCGTTAAGTAATTTGCGTATATATGCATAGAAACATATAATGGATAATAACACCCATGCATCCAGCAGGCGGAGGAAATCATATGGCAGTATTTATAGAAGTCAAAGACCTTTCACTGGAATTTGACGGTGTCAAAGTTTTAAAGAACATTAACCTGACCATCAATGAAGGAGAGGTTTTAGGCATCCTCGGAAGAAGCGGTTCGGGCAAGACTGTATTGATGCATGTTTTGCGTGGTGTGGAAGAGTATGAAGGCATAAGCGGACAGGTGATCTATCATCTGGCGCGCTGCGGGAAATGCGGTCACATAGAGCCGCCAAGCAGGATCGGAATGAATTGCCCGGTATGTGATGGCACCTTAACTCCGTTTGAAGCTGATTTTGTCAAATTGCCGCTCCATGACCTTGGTAGAAGGGATATAACCAGAAGAATCGCTATCATGCTGCAGCGCACATTTGCACTGTATGGTGACGACATGGTCATTGCCAACGTGGTCAACTCTCTGACCGAGATAGGGGTAAATAGCGAGGATGCCATGGGTAAGGCAGTGGACCTTCTGGAAAAAGTGCAGCTTTCCCATAGGATGATGCATGTGGCACGTGACCTGAGCGGCGGCGAGAAGCAAAGGGTTGTCCTTGCGCGCCAGCTTGTGAGGGACCCTATGCTCCTGATTGCAGATGAGCCTACGGGCACTTTGGATCCCCGGACTGCAAAGGTAGTGCATGATGTTATCGCGAAGGCTGTCAAAGACTACAAGATGACCATGGTGATAACTTCCCACTGGTGCGATGTCGTGGAAGAGCTGGCCGATAAGGCTATTGTCCTTGAGGATGGGGCGATAGTAGGCGAGGGCTCTCCTGAGAAGATAGCAAAGGAATTCATGAAGCTTGTCTGTGCCGTTGAGAAAAAGTCCGATATTGAGGTCGGTGACACTCTCATCAAGGTCGAGCACCTGGTCAAAAAATATATCTCTGTGAGCAGGGGTGTTGTTTACGCGGTCAATGATGTTTCCTTCGAGGTGAAAGAAGGCGAGATATTCGGTCTTGCAGGGACCAGTGGCGCAGGTAAGACCACTACTTCAGAGATACTCATGGGAATAGTCCAGCCAACCAGCGGCGAGGTGAATGTACGGGTCGGTGACGAATGGGTGGACATGAAGAAGCCGGGACCCGAATGCAGGGGGCGGGCCGTGAAATATATGGGTATCCTCCATCAGGAATACGGCCTGTACAATCACAGGACCATAATAGACAACCTTACAGAATCCATAGGCATTGACCTGCCATATGAGCTTGCGGTAAGGAAGGCAGTTAACACTCTGGCATCTACCGGTTTTACCGAGGAAAAGGCAAAATCTATATTATCAAAGATGTCAGATGAGATTAGTGAAGGAGAGCGGCACAGGGTTGCGCTTGCCCAGATACTCATGAAAGAGCCTGTTATAATCGTAATGGACGAGCCTACAGGTACAATGGATCCCATAACAAAGAAAGAGGTTACAAAATCCATTCTCAAGGCACGTGAAAAGATGGGTGATACTTTTGTCATCGTTTCGCATGATATGGATTTCCTTGAAGAGATATGCGATCGCGTGGCTCTCATGAGAAACGGGAAGATCGTTGACATTGGCGCACCTGCTACAGTCCTTTCAAAGCTTACGGATAAGGAACGCACGGAAGCAGCGGCAGGCTCATAAATGCATCTTCCGGGATATTCCCGGATGGATTGGCGGTTTTGCCATTATAGAAGAGGTGTTTGGCACGAGCAACGAAATAAAGGTAGAGGTCAATGGAAATGAGATCGGATTGCCGGAAGGTTCGGTCCTTGAGGATGCTATCAGGGTGTCAAATGCCCCTTACAGGAAAGGCACAGCTATAGGCATTGTTATAGAAAGGGTCGGCCAGGAGGTGGCGGATGCCTCCATATACACGATCAGGACATCCAGGGGTGAGTTCCGGGTAGAGCTTCACGACAAGTCCTCTTTTTCAAGTAAAGCCTGGCTATCTCATTATACAGAATACAGGGACATGCCTGTCCGCTGGATAAGCAGGGATGCCGTCGCTTTTGGACCCTTTTCCTCCAATGTTGCTCCCGTAAGAGGAAATGCAGACCATAACAGGTTCGAGCTGATGTTTGCGGGAGGTTCAGACCCTGCAAACACGCATCTGATATTTACCAAAGATAAGCACTCTGCCGAATACGGAGCTCCGGAGGAAGGGACCTTTGCAAAAGTGGTAAGCGGTAAACATGTGCTGCTTGATCTGGCTAAGAATGACAGGATACTGGAAATAGAACCTGTCATCGAGTCGGAGGAGATCGGAGAGCGCATATGCACGACCGACCTTTCTACAAGGCTGGAGAACGGCTCTAAGATATTCACATACCTGGAGATAGAGATCGATCCGGAAGCACCTGAAGGCGCAGAACATCTTTTTGCCGTCACGCGCGACGGCACTTTCCATATAGACGCTGTTTCATCCTCTTATATATCCGACCATAGATTCCAGGGTGAGCTTGTCACCTACGAGAACTTTGAATCCCGTTCTGCAGGCTCTGTATTTGTAAGGACGGTAGGATATGGGGCAGGTAAGCTTTTCATTGCCACCGATGACAGGACATCGACCATCATGCACTCGGTTGTTGGCCACGTGATCCGGGGTCTGGATCTTGCCAAAATGGCGCAGGAAGGCCAGAAG
>DANZ01000005.1:10519-29421 GCA_002501695.1 Methanolobus sp. UBA474
CAGGACCCTGCAACAACGATAGGCATATTAAGGGAAGCGAGAGTGACACTGAAGGGTGTCAATCCCGAACAGCTTGTCCGGGTGGAACTGTATAACGAGCTTGCGCCAAAGACCCTTAGTTTCTTCAGGCATGCAACAGGGATGCAATACAAACCTGTAGGTGCCCTCGCAGTTCTTATGACCTATGATACTACATATATCTTTAAAGCCCTGGAGAAAGAAGCAGATAAGTATAAGGAGATCCTGCCGGAGAACACACCTGCAGAGAAGGTTACAGGCGGGGAGATCGGTGTCACCAACCAGGCCGCTAAAAGGGCTGGCATGGTGGGTGTCAAGCTGGAGGACAATGATCTCTTCGGGCCCACCGGAGAAAAGTTCGCCAGTACGAATATCATCGGAAGGGTCATTGAGACGGAAAAGCTCCGCAATCTCAAGGATGATGATATTATGTATGTAGTAGAGAGCAGCACGGAGGAATTATGATGTCAGATGGGGAGAACGATACGCTGACAAAGATCGTAGTGATAAGTTCTGATAGTGTCCTGCCTGTGGATGCTGCTATGAAGATATACCAGTCCAATACGGATATAATCATTAAAGAAACCTGTTTCGGAACTATGATCACAGGTCCCAGGGATGCTGTGAACCGGGTTGTGAAGGAGGTAGTGGACCTTGACAGGAACCATATCTTCGTGAAAGAGAGAGGCTTCCTGCCTGGAGATGAGAGAAGATGCCGCTCTTCCCGCGGGGGTGGACCAAGGCCCGGGTTCCATTATCTGAGGCATGAAGTGCAGATGCTTCCGACAATCGGGAAAGCACTTGATGCCTATGACCGGAAAGTACCTCTCAAAGAAATAAAGCAAAAGAAAAAGCTTGATGTCGATAAACTGATAGAATTAATCGGATCCGAATTATGAGGCAATATCATGGTTAAAGTCATCATATACCCTACAAACAGCCTGATCCTTTCCGACCTGGTTGAGAGGTTCGGCCATAAACCTCTTGCTATGATGGAAAAGATCAAGGAAAAGATCTCAACGGTCGGTGTAGATTCTCCGCCATTGAACATTACCCCGGAAGAGCCTAAGATGGGTTTAAAGTATGCGGCAGTTGAAGTCCCGGCTGGTGTAAGGGGGAGGATGGCAATAATAGGACCTATGATTGATGAAGCGCAGGCAGGCATCATTGTTAATGATTCTCCGATGGCCTTTGGGTGCATGGGCTGTGCGCGTACTAACGAACTAACTAAATACCTGATCAGGCAGCGCGAGATACCTGTCCTGGAAGTGGACTATCCGCATGGGGACAATGAAGAGGAAGCCAAAGAATTCGTATACAAGATAGCAGAATTCTTAAAATCCCTGCCCAAGAATGAAGGGGAAGATGAAGTATGAGTGACAAATCCGTTGTAAAGGTGGCCCTGGTGTCCTGCGGCTCGGAATATGCGGGTGTGCATAAAGAGCTTGAATCCGTTGCAAAGTCTGTTGACGCCAAGCTGGTCTTTCCGGAGATAGATGTTTCTTCCCTGGACACGATAGGCCGGGATTTTGGTATCGAGGCCGCGAGTGCGGATCTCAGGCTCATGATGGCAAGAGCCAAAGCCGTCGTTGAAGGGATTGCAGACGTCGATGGGGTGTTCATCACTTCCTGTTTTAGATGCGCAGAGGCTGCCATTGTAAGGAACGAGCTGAGGCGCTATATCCACAAACATTCGGACATTCCTGTTATCAGTTACTCATTCACAGAGCGCACAACGGCAGCAACTCTTATGACCCGTATGGAAGCACTGACCACCATCGCACGGCGCAAGCATCTTCTTGCAAGGGAGCACCAGACAGGCCTCACAGCCGGCATAGACTCCGGCTCCACCACAACAAAAGCTGTTGTGATGAAAGATGATAAGATCCTTGGAATGGGCTGGGTACCCACCATCAAGGTCATAGAAAGCGCAACGGAGGCTTTTGATCGTGCACTTGAGCAGGCAGGTGTCAAAAGGGAGGATATCCAGGCAATAGGGACAACCGGCTACGGTCGTTTCCTTGTGGGTGAGCACTTCAATGCCCAGCTTGTACAGGAGGAGATCACCGTGAACTCCAAGGGTGCTGTCTATCTTGCCAACAAGCAGAAAGGCCCTGCGACCGTTATTGATATCGGCGGTATGGACAACAAAGCCATATCAGTCGATGACGGCATACCGGGCATGTTCACCATGGGAGGCATTTGTGCCGGAGCATCAGGACGTTTTCTGGATATGACTGCTAAAAGGCTTGGTGTGGATATCACCGAACTCGGTGCCCTGGCAGTGAAAGGTATGCAGGAGAAAGTAGATATGAACAGTTACTGTATCGTTTTTGGTATCCAGTCGCTGGTAAACTCTCTTGCGAAGGGTTCAACTCCTGAAGATGTTGCTGCAGCTGCATGTCACAGCGTGGTCGAGCAGATATTCGAGCAGCAGTTGCAGGAAGTTGATGTGAAGGAGCCTCTTATCCTTGTGGGCGGTTCATCTCTCATCGAAGGAGTACCCAAGGCGCTCGGCCAGCTGCTTAAGATAAAGGTGCTCGTTCCCCCGAATTCCCATATGATCGGTGCTGTGGGAAGTGCTCTTCTTGCTTCCGGGTTCCTGGAGGAGTGATCTTATGAACGCTCTTGAGACCTTCATTGTAGAGTCTGCTGTCCCGCAGGAAGCTGAAGCTTACAGGAGCATTGTTGCTGATGTCATCTCGGAACTTGTGCTGGGAGGGGCCATTGGAAGGATAAGGATCGTGCTGCGGCCGGAAGATTCCCTGTTCCAGATGGCAATTGTATTAAGAGGCAGCCAGCCTCCTGTCAGGCTCGCAGATGTCGCTGACCTGGGATACGGGGTCATGGAGCGCAAAGAGGTCAGGATATCCATAAGAGAGGAGAAATACCTTTCCCCGCTTCTGGAGAAGCTCTGGGCCAGATATGGTCGCGGCCAGGTACTGCAGCCTGAGAGGAATACGCTGATAGTACGCCAGGACCAGGATCCGGAAAAAGAAATAAACTATCTGGAAGGCATGATCGTCGCTGATCCCAAACAGGGCCTACAGTCGCGGCTTATCGAGATGGCTATCCGGTCAACGCCTGAAGGTTTCAGGGTCCGCTACCATTCCATGAAAGAGAACAGCTTTATTTTCGTAGCAAGTGAGGATATGCTGAAGCCTGAGTGGATACAGCAGGCTCATCAAATGCTTGCCGAACTGCAGGAGGAGCAATAATGGCTGCAGTGCTTGAACCATACATATACGAAGGCGGTATTCACAGACATACCCTTATCACTGAGCTCCTTGAAGACCTGGGAGGATACCTTATCCAGAAGATCCCTGCAGCTACTGAGGTCACGTTAATAATGCTGATCCCGAAAAAAGATGTTCCTCTGGTCGAGGAGCTGGGTAAGAAACTGCTTGGCAAATTAACAATGGCGCCGCTGACAGGAACTGAGATAGCGGTGGTGTCCCCCACACTTGCAGCCCATCACCTGCCTCATTCGGCCTGTGATGTCGCCGAGCATCTGCGCAGGGACGGTGCAAACACCAACATGATCGGCCTGGCCAGGGGAATGGGAAGGAGAGTTGCACTTTCTGCGGATTATGAACGAAAGCTCATTAATGAGCATGATATTGCCTTGTTCTCTTTCGGGACCTTTGCAGACTGCATCATTAACAAAAAACCCAAGCTCTTTGAGGGCGTAGAGATACCTATTGTTGCAACAGGAGGCCCGGACCTGAGAACAGAGGATGTCCCAAACGCTGATGTATATGTCGGGAACATAGGCCGGGTGGCTCACCGTCTGCGCAAGTCAGATGAACTGAGTTCCCTGGATATCATGAACCAGAAAGTTGCCGAGATCGTTGGCAGCATGAGAGAGGATATATCAAAAGACCCGCTTGCAGTGCTTCCTCCGAGGGTCATGAAAGAGATATATGAGCAGATCCCCCAGATAGAGCAGGTGCTTACACCTGCTCCGGTAACCCTGCAACTGGATGGTCTGCGTGTAAAACTTCCCTACGCTGAGTTTAGCGAAAAGGTCGAGAACCTTGAATTTGATGAGGGAACTCGCCTTGCAGAGCTTGCAAAGGTAATGCCATCCAAAATGAAGAACTACATTCTGATCAAGATCAAACGTGAGTCTGAGGTTGGTTTCGTCATATAGGCGAAGTTGCAGGTGCCATATCTGTTGGGGTTATATGTATGGAAATTGAAAAGATCAAAAAGATATTGGACCAGGAGCCGGAAGAAGCTGTTGCGGACATGCTTGAGGATGTGGAAGAGCGCTATGGTGAGATCCCGTACATTATAAATTTCATGAAGGACATGCCGGAGCTGTTCATATCGCGGATGATATATGAGAACAGTGTCATGCGCCAGATGAACCTCATGGATCCCAAGATCGTTGAACTGATAAGTATCGCCGTATCTTCCGCACTCCGTTGTGAGTACTGCCTGAAGACCCATCTGAGGGTTGCCAAACGTCTGGGAATATCAAAAGAGGAGATGTTCAGTGCTATGCTCATAGCAGCTACCATCTCCAGTGCCGCGGTACTTGCAGAAGGTACCCGCTCCCTGGATTCCCAACTCAGCGACACCAAGGTCGAAATGAATAGCAGGGAGGGTAACTGTTCTGTCTGCAGTATCGTTTCTCAGTTGCCTGAAGAGGAATGATCGGAAAGGTTCAATATAGAGGTGTTCCGCTTATCAGAACACCTGCTATATAGCCCAGGATGACTCCTCCGTTAAGGAACGGCAGTCCCGCCTGTGGTTTTCCCTTCATTACAAGTATGCTTAGGGCCACAAATCCTATGATCGTTCCGATCATTGCTGCAATTGCGGGAATTGTGATGAAACCGGCTATGAGCTCTGCCCCATATTTTTCTACCAGGAACACATTTGCAGACACGACCAGTATGGTCGGCATGATAGCATCCCCCAGGCCCATGAAGAATGCCTCTCTCTTCTGTCCTTCCTCCTTTTTGAAGGAATCCTCGATAAATGAATACTTCAGATGCTTCGGTATAACAAAAAGTATAGGCAGGCGCAGGTCCATCACACCTTCTGCAAGGTCTATCATATGTTTTGTCTTATAGACGGCTATAGCATCGTATATTGCGAGGAGTGCCAGCAATACCACGACAGGCAGTATCGAAAGGGATATTCCGAATATGGCACTGGCTCCGGCGCCTATTATAAGGCCTATTATGTTGACAACGTACCATTCGGGAAACTTATATAGCAGGATCGTAAGGGCTGCTGCGAGAATAATGGAGATGACGTTGTTGGCAAGGGGAGATATATCTGCAATTGAGATCAGGGCAAAAAATACATAGTACATCGTGGAGCCCACAGCCAGCAGGATAGTCAGCTGTATTATCCATTTCATATTCCTCCTGATAGCCATCAGCAGGACAAAGGTGAAAGCAAGCACGAAGATAATATAGAATATGCTGTTTGCGGCTGAATCCGGATCTTCGAAAGCTCTCATGTCGTTAGCTGCCATGGGTGCTGCAAGCAGCAGGGCTATTATCTGTACCACTATGATGATGCCTGCCATTGCGATCATGGGTACGTATTCCCAAATGCTCTTATTCTCTGAACTCAATTTCGTAACTCCGTTATTAGATAATATTACAAATGTTTATATCTGTTACAAATCTCTTAGATGTATATAACTATTTAATGCTATGCCAATGTTTATTAAAACAAAATAATATAAATACCAAGGAAACCCATATAGCTCAAGAGGGAACGCAATGGAAAGCCGGGATATAATATTCTCAATTGTAATGGTAGTATCTGCATTTGTTCTTACTTATGAATGGCTTGGAAGGTTCAAGTACAGTCCTGCAAATGCCTTGATAGTGCTTTCTGCCATGGTGATGGTAGGAGCCCTGGCCGCAATGATCCTTTCCGTAGACATGCGTCTGAGAAAGATAGATACCATGATGGAGTCAAAGGAACGCTCACTGAGGATAAATATCCAGAGCGTTGAGGGCAATATCGATAAGAAGATGGATGAGGTACTGGTAAGGATGGATGACATGACGAACGCTCTTGACAGGACCCGCTATAGATAAAGCGAACCCGGTTCCTATCCGACCTGTTCTGAATACTACTCCGAAAACCATATATACGTCGAATGACGTACTATGATTCGATAGTTTTCCATTCTAGCATAGAGGTGCGTATATGCGCATTAATTTAGAGCCGGTCGGTATTATAAAGAAAGCTGGAAAATGCTCTGAGGTTCTGATATATTCCGAGTTTGAGCAATTAATAAAGAACATTGTATCAAAACTTGGAAAGAACGAAGTCACGGGGCGTAATCTGCTTATTATACACAAGAACAAGTTAAATAATGATATTCATCAGGTACAGATTACAAAAACAAATCTTATCGATTGGGCGGGAAACATCCTGAGAGTGGGGAAGATAGACGCTAATGATGATTCCGTCCTCGATGTAAGGCTGGAATAAATAGTTCCATCCATGGAATAACTGGGCTGAGCGGGTAACATATGGGTGTTGATCTAGGGGACCTCTTGAAAAAGAAGCCGGTAGAGTTGTCATACCTTTCGTCAAAGATAATTGCCATAGATGCCTATAATACCCTTTATCAATTCCTGAGCATTATACGCCAGAAGGACGGGACCCCGTTAAAAGATTCAAAAGGCAATGTCACTTCTCATCTTTCCGGCCTGTTCTACAGAATGACAAGTCTTATGGAAGCAGGCATCAAACCTGTGTTTGTATTTGACGGGAAACCTCCCGAGATGAAGTCCCGGACTATCGGGAAGCGCATGGAGGCCCGCGAAAGCGCAAAAGTCAAATGGGCACAGGCACAGGAAGAGGGACTTGCTGAAGAGGCCTATAAGTACGCCCAGGCTTCCTCAAGAGTCGACGCAACAATAGCTGAAGATTCCCGGGAACTGCTAAATGCAATGGGTATTCCTTTTGTGGACGCACCCTCCGAAGGTGAAGCACAGGCAGCTTTTATGGTGATCAAAGGGGATGCGGATTACGCCGGCTCACAAGACTATGATTCACTATTGTTCGGTGCTTTACATGTTATCAGGAACCTGACTGTATCCGGAAAGAGAAAGGTGCCAAAAAAGAACCTTTATGTGGATGTGAAACCAGAGGTAATGGAACTGGGCGAAACCCTTGCAGAGCTTGATATAACCCGCGAGCAGCTGATAGATGTTGCCCTGTGCGTGGGTACGGACTACAATCCCGGGCTTGCGAACATAGGTCCAAAGAAGGCTCTTAAGCTTGTTAAAGAGCATGGCAGCATCGAGAAGGTCCTAGTCTCAACAGGCAATGAGATCCCGGACCTGGATCGCATAAAGGATTTTTTTATGAATCCTCCTGTCACAGAGGATTATGAACTCCGGTGGAAAAAGCCAAGATCGGATCCCGTTCTGGAATTGCTCTGTGATGAGCATGATTTTTCCCGCGAGAGGGTCACATCGGCTTTAGAGCGCCTGGAAACGTCTTCCGGAGGTGGCCAGAAGACACTGGACAGCTGGTTTTGATCTTCTTATTGTCCGTTCCTGACCAGCAGCGAGACACCTGTCATTTCCTTCGGTTTGCTGATGCCAAGAAGTTCCAGCATGGAAGGTGCTATATCAGCAAGTTTCCCGGGTCTGAGGGTGATGCCTTCGCCTCCGTTGACAAGTATGCATCTGACAGGATTGGGTGTGTGCGCTGTGTGCGGTTTTCCTGTAACATAATCGATCATCTTCTCTGCATTGCCGTGATCAGCTGTGATGAATGCCGCTCCTCCCTCGCTGATCAGCGCATCGATCACCTTCCCGACACATTCATCAATAACCTCTACTGCCTTTACAGTTACATCGAATGTGCCCGAGTGCCCAACCATGTCCATGTTGGCGAAATTGAGAATTATAACATCATACTTTCCGGATCTGATCCTCTTGACAAGCTCTTCGGTAACCTCATAGGCGCTCATCTCAGGCTTGAGGTCGTAAGTTGCTATTTTTGGAGACGGTATAAGGCATCTCTCTTCACCATCGTTCTGTTTTTCCACACCCCCGTTAAAGAAGAAGGTGACATGGGCATATTTCTCGGTCTCAGCAATACGCAGCTGCTTTAAGTTCGCCCTGCTCAGCACCTCCCCAAGTGTGTTCTCGATGGCCGCAGGCGGGAAAGCAATGGGAACGTCAAGTGTTTCATCGTACTCTGTCAGACACACAAAGAATACCTGGGGATGCTTCTTCCTTTCAAAACCTTCAAAATCGTCTTTCAAGAATGCATATGTCATCTGGCGGGCCCTGTCCGGCCTGAAGTTGAAGAACACCAGTGAATCGCTTTCCTTCACAGTTGCGAGCGGTGTGCCATTTTCATCAGTTATTATCGTGGGTTTGACAAACTCATCGTTCTCTCCCCGCTCATAGGCCATGGTTATTGCAGATACGGGGTCCCCTGCAAGAAGCCCTTCCCCGAGGGTCAGCGCATCATAGGCAAGTTGCGTTCGTTGCCACCTTTTATCGCGGTCCATTGCATAATACCTGCCCATCACCGTGGCAACTTTCCCGAACCCGATCGAGCGACAGAACTCTTCATGCTCTTTCATATCTTCCAGGGCAGCTCTGGGCGGCACGTCCCTGCCATCGAGGAAAGCGTGGATGTACACATTCTCAAGCCCTTCCTTTTTTGCCAGCTCGATGAGCGCTCTCATGTGATACATATGGCTGTGTACTCCACCGTATGAGAAAAGTCCCATTATATGAAGTGAAGAACCCTTCTTCTTCACATTATCTATGGCCTGAAGGAGCACGGCATTTCTGAAAAAATCCTTCTCTTGTATGGATTTGTTTATCCTGGTAAGATCCTGGTATATTGTTCTGCCTGCACCGATATTAAGGTGCCCTACCTCTGAGTTTCCCATCTGTCCCGGGGGCAGGCCGACAGATTCACCCGCCGCCTCCAGGAGGCATGACGGATACTTATCCTGAAGACCGTCCAGTATAGGTGTTCTGGCGGCGATAACTGCGTTTCCTATTGTTTCCTGTGTATAACCCCACCCGTCAAGGATCATGAGCAAAAGGGGTTTTCTGACTTGAGGCATGTAAGTAAAATAGTCCTGAAGGTTCATAAATGCGCTGTTTTCCATACAGCTCCCCTCAGTTGCCCTCAGGATACTTTTATGTGTGACAGCAGCATATTGAACTGCAGCAAAAAGTTGCTCTCCATCATATATATATCCCCGCCGGTCCTGTCTTTGCCTGTGGCCTTGAGCACAGTGAACTCAAGGTCCTTTTCGGCCTCTGTGCGGATCAGGGCAAAAGGGTCTGAGGAATCACTCTTTCTTGCCGCCACTGTCCTGTTCAGGACGAACGGGTCCAGATAATTGTCTACCCACATGCCGAGTTCTTTCCTGTACTTTTCAGAGAGCGACATGTTCCTTATCAGGGTCAGCGCATGTTCCCTGTTCTGTTCATAGTACGCGATCCATTCGGTGGTAATACCCCCTGTATTTTTCCAGGCTGGAGTCCAGACTATTCAATGAGATATTGTTTTCTCAATATTTATTGATTTGTACTGATATTTATATTTATCTGTTTATTAAATTAATGTTATCGTTAGTTATTTATCTGTATATCCGTCACTTTCAATGAGCCGGAAATGTTTGTTCTGGGAAATATCTTCTCTTAGCCTGAGCGGTGAGGCCTGGTTGAGATATCTCCCACACCATCCCGGCAGTTGGGACTAATCAGGGGGTTATGACATGCCAGAAACAATCAAGAGATCGGAAGAAGAGTGGAAAAACATACTATCCAGGGACCAATTCCTGGTTTTGAGGCAAAAAGGCACTGAACCAGCTTTTACAGGCAAATATTACAATTCAAAGGAAAAGGGCACCTATCTCTGCGCTGCATGCAAACAGGAGCTTTTCAGTTCGGAATCAAAATATGACTCGGGCACAGGCTGGCCAAGCTTCACAAAACCTATTTCCGATGACCGGATCGTCCGCCGTGAAGACAACAGCCATTTCATGAAAAGAACGGAAATCCTGTGCAGCAGGTGTGGAAGTCATCTTGGCCATGTATTCGATGACGGTCCCGCGCCCACGGGTGAGAGGTTCTGCATGAACTCCATATCCCTTGATTTCAAAAAAGAGGAATAAAAGTCATATTTAGGACATAGTGAGGCCATTGATGAGTGGCCTCCTGTTATGAAAATTTATCTTACATTCACTGTCATTGTCATCTCAGGGGTATCCTTTACACTGAAAGTGTAGGTGCCGCTGTTCTCAAAGACGTGATAGAAAAGATTCCCATATTTCATCTCCTGATCCTCGAAGAGCTCGTCGTCGCTGATAAGGGTATACACCTTTTGCTTGTTATTATTTCTCCAGGTGACAGTATCCCCTCTGTTGATATCAAGCACAACAGGTTTGAATCCATAGAACTCCATACTTGCGCCATGTTCCACAGCATCAACAGCCGATGCCGGTGCATCCTCCGTATTTTGTTCTTCTGCCTGTATCTCGGATTGTTCTTCAGTTGTGCCTTCTGCCTCTGCCTGTTCGTCCGCGCATCCTGAAACCATAACAAGCGCGATAACTAAAATTATCAATAACCATCTATTCTGCATAAGTATCACCTGCCATTTTAATAACATCTCAATATTAACGATATTTTAGTAGTGTATATAATGGAGCAGTCTTTTCTTAATAAATCTTGTCAATCGAGCTGGTAAGTATTAACCGGAAAAATTTAAAAACAATGTGATAAATCTATGCACATGGACATCTCAATGATAGTTCTCATTTATCTGGCAACTGTTAATCTGGTCGCCTTTTACCTGATGGGCAAGGACAAGAAAAGAGCCAGAACGCGTGGAAGCAGGATACCGGAGAAGACCCTTTTTTTGTGGGCTATTGCCGGCGGAAGCATAGGGTCCGTTGTAGGTATGCAGCACTTCCGCCATAAGACCCGTCATATGTCCTTTAAGATCGGGATGCCTCTCATAATGATCCTGCAGGCCTGCTTCTTCGGAAGGTACATTATTGCCCTGCTATTCTAATGTTCCCTTAAATATCCTGGAAGATGCCTGAGATACAAAACCGGCTGGCTCAGAAGCCCAGCCTTTCCATCTCTTTAAGCACTTCCGGCGATACGTCCGTGAAATTCTGGATCCCGCCGGTCCATGCAGCTATCATCATAGCGTCCTTGATCTCCTGGGCAGTCGCCCCGAACTTCTTGAGCCTCTGGAGTATCTTGACGGCGCTCTCTGTCTTGAGATTGGAGCACGCGATGGCAAACACCAGCAGATGCTTATCTTTTTTTGAAAGCCCATTCTCCCTGTCCGCCCATACCGCACCATAGAATCCCGCAAGCCCTTCACCAAAGACCTCATCCATCTGTTTTGCATAACGGACCGACCTTGGCTGGAACCCTTTAATATCATTTATCTGTATCTCATCTGCCACGATAATCACCTATATTATCACCTATGTTAGCCGCCTATACTTATCCTCTGTTGATACTCGGTACTATCAGCATTTGGCAGGAAACAATTTAATGTTTTCTTTACATTGACCAGGTATGGAAAACAGAATGGAATGGGATATCGATGTCAGTATTCTCACAAATCGCTTCATCCTGCTGGAAGTTGGAAGGGCCCTTACTATTGCCTTCCTGTTCGCTGCCGTGATCATATCCATGATCATGCTCCCGTCACTGATGGATGGCTCCATCTTTTCTGCCGGTATCAGCACATCGGGTTCCGGATATTCCATGTTCATGATCGGCCTGCTATTTCTGCTCACTGCGGTCTTTATATTTTTTTATTACGATGACAAATACATGCTATCCTATGTAGTGGATGAGAAAGGTGTCCGCACGGTTACCCGGAAAGCGCAGAGGTCCAAAAACCGTACGGCCAATATTCTGCTGATCATTATGGGACTACTGAGCCGCAACCCCGCTGCGGCAGGCGCCGGCATGATGGCGGCGGGCGGGCAGGACCAGAGTATCAGGTGGAATAATGTCAAAAAGGTCACATTCCATCCTAAACATCATACCATCGTGCTCAGGGGAGGATATGGCGTCAGGAGCATTATCTTTTGCACGCAGGACACGTATGGGCCTGTGTGCTCGCTCATAAAGTCTCACTGCAGGGCTGCAATTGTTACGGGCAGATGACCTGTGCTGAGTTAAGATTTCTCATAAGGTCTTTCCCGCTCTCTTCTTTCTGTCATGGCTTTAAAGTATATCTATGATAAAGAAGATACCACTTTTAGATGGATTCTACTGACCTTCTGCATATCTTAAAAGAACAAGCCCGGGAAATATCGAACGAGGATATCTGCCTTGCAAGAGCCTCAATTGCTGACAGCGTGCAGGATCTCCCTGAAAAGTACAGGAGAGCTTATTCTTCGGATTATTTTGCCTATATGTACGCAGCATTCCAGGAACTAAGGACTTGCAAAATATCAGATAAAGGCGAGCCTGTTGACATTGAAGAGCACAGAGACCTGCTTCTGAGGATAAGCCAGCAGAAAGACGAAGGTAATGCCAGGCAAAGGGCATTTCGGCGTTTTGTAGCCGTGGTCATTCCATATCTTGCGTTTATTGCAGGACGGACGATACATCCGCCAGGGATGATCTTTCCCGGAGGGCTCATGATAACTTCTCAGGGAAGTGAATATTACTGTCCTGTCAAGAACAAGCAGTCGGGTGTAGAGCTGGCCTTATGTGATTTTTGCAAGTGCAGGGATAGTGGGGAACTGAAGGAAGGAGTCCCGGACAGTTAAATCATGATCCTGCCTGATCTTTCCTTGCCCGACTGAACATCTCAATCTTCTCACCTGTGAGGGACTCTTCTTGTTTTATCAGAACTCTCTTTCATTTACCTGGAATCTAAATATTAAAATGAGAGCTGAAATTATAACATTATTAAAAGATGCTTCATTAACAAAACTTCGTATTGATGTTAATATTAAACAAGGTTTAGGTTAAATAAATACAGGACTAACTATGTATTGCGGGTCGTGGGGGAATGAGCCGCATATCGGGAGTGGAGTTGAAGAGATGTTGGGGAACATCTCGGATCCGTCAGGAGAGAGGCGCCTTAAAGCGTGGTGGTTTCCAGGCGCCTCATTCTATCTACACAAGAGGGAATTTGTGTGAAAGATTAAGAGATATTGGGGAATATCTCGGATCCTTTAGGAGGAGGTGCTTTAAAGCGTGGTGGTTTTCCAAGCACCTCATCTTACTTCTCAACTAGGTAGGAAATAGGTTTCCTAGTATAAAACAGTCTCGTAATCGAAAATATTTTCCTGTCAGGAATATTTTGATTAGAGTTCAGTTATTGGCTTGGAATCCTTTAAATAATATTCAAGGAGCTCTTTTCCCCATGTCAGCGCACTCTGACCAGGGCACACCAGCATTTTATGGTCATTAGCTCCCCTGCTTTCTAAAACACGCATTAGGATACAGTGATCATTGAAAGCAAAAGATATGAACTCCATTTTTTTGTTATATACGAACAAGTGAACCCGTTTGTTTTTGATAATTTCTCTAAGACCAGTATCAGTTTCAGTTTGCAGCTTTTCGTAGAGACTTGGATCGATGATAAAATGTATGTCTACATTACTCTCGATCAATTCAGAGAACAGCGTATTATAATTGGCGAAAAAGAATGTAGTAACTACAAATATAGAATCCGATCTTTTGTTAGCTTTAAGGAACTTTGCCTGAATAGCATGTATATCAGTGAGAGGGGGATTTATTATGGAACATTTACCAAGTTCATTTATTCTTTTTAAGAGATGAGGGGGAACAAAATCAAGCTTACGGGTCCCCCAGTAATCTATATCGCTATCAAAGACTTCAAGACTTTTTAGTAAAGGATTCATCTCTTTTGCTGTCAGTTTTCCTATCGTTGTCAGTTCGTAAGCATCACCGAAGTGAAAAAGAAGGTAGTGTTCTTCCAGTGTCTTAAGCTGCGGAAGCAGGGCTTGTCTTGTTGTGTCTAAAGACCGGAGAAGAAACTCCATTTGCTTAGGTCCATCCTGCAACAGCAAGAGTATTTTCTTTCTTTTCTCTGATGCAAAGATCACATCCAGTAATGGTTTCTTCATGTCCGGCACTACTATCATGAATATACATTTCCATTTATGTAAGTATCACTACTTATAGTGGGCCGAAATTCTAATATCAACATTAAAATTTACCAGATACAATTTTAGATATCGACCACAAATTTTCTGGCTTATGATTAAGCCCGAATTCCGTATAAAAGGCAGAAGAACGAAACTGACCTAAAGATACCTGAAGTGTCCGGGAGATGTATATGGTTAATAATGAAAATTATTAATCGTGACAAATGCGATATGTATATATCCTATGAGTATGTTGTATATCATGATAAACCATGACAGAACTTCAAGGACACGAAACAGAAATGACGCAATATGTCATCGTACTGATAACAATGACCATAACAGTACTTGCATACTATTCGCTTTTCAATTACCATGGAGTGATCTGACATCACTCTGATGGTATCATTCAACTAATGATTTTTATTCTCATTTCCTTTTTTAACAACGGCTGCTTTTAAATTCAGTTTAATTATATCAGTGGATATGTGCCGACCTATAAGTGTTACATCCGCTAGCAATGATGCCGCCTCTTTATGTCAGGTTAAGAAGCATTTACTTTTTATAAAACAATAAATAATATTATTATCGGCATTAAGTCCCTATAATTTAGTGTCATATTGAATAACAGTGGTACTTATTAAATTAAGTAAGGATTGAGTTAAGTAACATAAGAACTAACAATTAATTGTGGGCGCCGGGAGTATGCGCTCGGGTTATCAACAGAAATCACCAATGTGATGTTGGGGAACATTGCAGAATGGAAATGTGGGGCATCCGGAAGCGTGGTGGCGGAGGATGCCTGTACTTCCATCCATAGTATCTCTTCTTTTCCGTGAGAATTGCAGAAACCGCCATCGGATACCTGATGACTGCTACCTCCAAAGGCAAATATAGTGTGCCAGCTTGAAATTAGATTTTTGATGTGATCAAAGACTGAATAACATATATACCAATAAACCTATGTCTTTTTTATGGGGGAAATTACGACTGAAGATTTATCTATGTCGTTAGATAAATATAAGTTAATTGATATAAGGTCTATTGATGCTTATAACGGATGGAAAGAGGGTGGAGAAGCAAAAGGTGGACATATAAAAGGTGCAAAATCACTACCTTATAAATGGTCACACTATATTGACTGGATAGAAATTGTCAGAAATAAAAAGATCCTGCCGGAAGATCCTCTGCTTATTTATGGTTATGACAGGGACAAGACAGAGGAAATTGCAAAGCAGTTTGAAAAGGCAGGATACTCCGATGTGGCTGTGTTCAACTCA
This sequence comes from Methanolobus sp. UBA474, assembly GCA_002501695.1. GTDB lineage: Archaea > Halobacteriota > Methanosarcinia > Methanosarcinales > Methanosarcinaceae > Methanolobus. Next base: position 25,946 of record DANZ01000005.1, read on the forward strand.
TTTTTAGAATGGGCGGGAAAGGGCCTGCCCATGGAGCATCTTGAAAGATACAGGCAACTGGTTTCAGCCGGCTGGCTTAACCAGCTTATCACAACAAATAATGCTCCTGAATATGACAATGATAAATTCGTGGTGTGTCATGCTCACTACAGGAATCCTTCGGATTATGATGAAGGTCACATTCCGGGAGCAATATCTGTTGACACGAACACCCTTGAATCTCCGGAAACATGGAATCGCCGCTCTCGCGAAGAACTGAAGGAAGCACTGGAAAGCGCAGGAATATCACATGATACAACGGTCATCGTTTACGGAAGGTTCTCCTATCCTAAGAACGAGGATCCTTTTCCGGGAAGCAGCGCAGGTCATCTGGGCGCAATGCGATGTGCGTTCATCATGCTCTATGCCGGTGTAAAAGATGTCCGCATACTTAATGGCGGTCTTCAGTCATGGCTTGATTCGGGGTATGATATAACAAAAGAGCCTGTCGAAAACAGCAGAATATCTTTTGGTACCGATATTCCCCAGAAGCCGGAGATAGCTGTCGATCTCGGGGAAGCGAAAGAGATACTTTCATCCCCTGACAAAAACCTGGTGTGTGTCAGAAGCTGGAGGGAATATATCGGAGAGGTAAGCGGTTATAATTATATTGAGAAAAAAGGCAGGATCCCGGGAGCAGTGTTCGGGGACTGTGGTTCAGACGCTTACCATATGGAAAACTACAGGAACCTGGACCATACCATGCGCGAATACGGGGAGGTTGCGGAAAACTGGAAGAAGGTCGGGATCACTCCTGAGAAGCGCAATGCGTTCTACTGCGGGACTGGCTGGAGGGGCAGTGAAGCCTTCTTTAACGCGTGGCTTATGGGCTGGGACAGATCCGCAGTCTATGATGGCGGATGGTTTGAGTGGAGCAATAATGATCTACCTTTTGAGACGGGTGTGCCGGAAGAATGATCATAGAAGATTTCATGTCAGAGGTCGGAGAAACTTCGATCAGAGAAAAACTGGTAACTTGCCTGAGGTCCAATCCTAAAACCATTCCCTGTACGTTCTTCTATGATCAGAACGGATCGGAACTGTTTGAGAAGATAACAAAACTTGAGGAATATTATCCTCCGAAGATCGAGATCCCATTGCTCAGATCAACAGCACGGAAATTTAACGGGGAGCTTAAGGACTGCGATATAGTAGAGCTTGGGAGCGGGGATTGTTCGAAGATCTCCATGTTCCTTGATGAGGTTCCGGAAGAATCACGTCAGGGCATAGTGTATTATCCTGTTGACGTTTCCATAGATGCTATCGAGAAATCCGGCCGCATCCTCCAGAAGAAATATCCTGAAATGGGGCTTCATGGGATCAACGCTGATTTTCTCGATCATATTGAAAAGATCCGGGGAAAAAGAAAGAGGCTCTTCTGTTTCTTCGGGAGCACAATAGGTAATTTGACTGAAGCAAAAGCCATGGAGTTTCTGAAAAACCTGGACCGTGTCATGAATAAAAAAGACAGGCTTCTCCTTGGAATGGATATGGTAAAAGATATCGATGTGATCGAGAGAGCCTACAATGACAGTCAGGGGATCACTGCAAAATTCAATAAGAATATACTAAAGGTTACAAATAGATATCTAAGAACGGATTTCAATCCTGATGATTTCGAGCATGTCGCTTTCTTCAATAGAGCATATTCCCGGATCGAGATGCACCTGAGAGCAAAAAAGGATCTGGAAGTGACAAGTCCTCTGCTGAAAGAGAGTATAATCTTAAAAAAAGGAGAGACGATCCATACGGAAAACTCTCATAAATATACTGTAGGCCATATCAGGAAAATGGCAGATGCTGCGGGGCTTTTCCTGGCGAATATCTATACCGATGAGAAAAAGTGGTTCTCTCTTGCTGAAATGGTGAAAAGATGACAGATTTCAGGAAAGATTTCCCGATACTTGAAAAAGAGATATATGGAAAAAAGCTGGTTTACCTTGATAACGCAGCAACGAGCCAGAAACCAGGCTATGTGATCGATACTATCTCTGAGTTCTACAGGTCGGATAACGCCAATATACACCGGGGAATACATTACCTGAGCGAGGTCTCAAGTGAAAAGTATGAGAAAGCAAGGGAAAAGGTCAGTGACTTCATAGGCGCCCGTGACCCGGCTGAAGTGACATTCACTGCCGGGACAACCGATTCGATCAACCAGGTTGCATGCTCGCTTGAACCGGTCCTGAAGGGAAACGAGGTTCTGATCACCGGTGTTGAGCACCACTCAAATATCGTACCATGGCAGCTTGCAGGAGCAAAACTCCGGGCAATCCCGATCGATGACGATTGTAATTTGCTGACAGATTCCATAGAGATCACGGATAAAACGAAACTGATAGCCATATCCCATGTCTCGAACGTCCTTGGTTCCGTCAATCCGATCAAAGAGATAACCGGGATAGCAAAAGATTACGATATCCCTGTCCTTGTGGATGCGGCCCAGTCGATACAGCATCTGCCAGTTGATGTGAAGGATATCGGTTGTGATTTCCTGGCCTTCTCAGGCCACAAGATGTATGCAGCAACCGGAGTTGGCGTGCTTTATACAAGTGAGCGTTTCAGTGACATCATGCCGGCAAGAGGCGGAGGAGGCATGGTTGACAAGGTAACTCTTGAAACAACAACATACCTGGACCCCCCTTTAAGGTACGAGGCAGGTACGCCGCACATCGCGGGTGCAATAAGTGTTGCTGCAGCAATTGATTACATGCACAGTCTAGGCATGGATAAGATCAGAAAGCACGAGCATGATGTATATTCCTACGCAAGGGAAAAACTGCTGGAAGCGGATGGTGTGACAGTTTACGGGAACACTGAGCAGATGTGCGGTTCCATCTCATTCAACCTTGACAATATCCATCAGTACGACACAGGAATGATACTGGATAAGATGGGGATTGCTGTCAGGACCGGACATCACTGCGCCCAGCCATTGATGAGATCCCTCGGAACCGAAGGCACTGTGCGTGCAAGTTTTGCATTGTACAACACTAAAGAAGATGCCGACATGCTCATTGAAGGCATAGAAAAAGTAAGGATGATGTATTCATGAGGGATGCTGTCCAGGACGATATCATAAAACAGTTCGATGGCCTTGAATGGCTCGATAAGTACGGTCTGCTTATCTCCTTTGCCAGGGAGCTTAAGCCCATGGATGCTAAGTTCAAGAACGAAGAGAACTCGATCAGCGGGTGCCAGTCCAGGGTCTGGATCAGGACTTATATCGAGGACGGTAAAATGATCATAGATCTCGATAGTGATGCCCTGATCACCAGAGGTATCATTTCTCTTTTACTAAAGGTTGTGAACAACCGCTCTCCTCAGGATATTGCAGATCTCGACCTGTACTTTATCGAAGAGATCGGCCTGAAGTCGAATCTTTCGCCTGCAAGGGCGGATGGGCTGGCGTCGATCATCAGGAGGATCAGGGAGGT
>DANZ01000005.1:29581-31092 GCA_002501695.1 Methanolobus sp. UBA474
TAGGAGTGGCATTTGTGACGAGAAAGAAATAGCTTCTATATTTCTTCTGTTGCTTTTCATCCTCTCTGTTTTGATTCACATTATTTGGAGAATCTGTTACATTCCGAGCCTTGACTAGAAACATTCATATCCTCCCTCGGACTTCTACTGCGCCTGTATAATATTTTGGTGGCAGGATGAAAACATATATCTTTATAACCTTACTCTTGATTAGTATAGGGACTGCATGTGGTGTAGAAAACCAGGGAATTGTATGGAGTGCAGATACTCTTGTAATTCCTTCAGGTGATACACTCACGATTGATGCGGGAACCGATTTTTTCTGTTATGGTGACATTCAAAATGAAGGGACTATCATAATCAACGGCTTGTTCCAAACCGACGTTGATCCGGAAAGCATTGTATTTGACGCACATATCAACAACAGTGGAACAATTATGATCGGTGGGACTGGCGAAATAAATAATTATCATGGTGAGATCCGTAACACCGGAACAATCATAAATAATGGTATATATGCGAACTCATACGGAGAAACATATAATAATGGCACTTTTGACAATTATAATTATATTTTCAACGAAGATCCATTCTATAATCATCAGCACCTGAACAACTATGGCTATATTCTAAATATGTATGGTCTTCATAATGAGGGCCTGCTTGACAATAAGGGCAATATAACCAACTGTGGGCTCTTCATTAACTCCGGAACACTATACAACAGTGGAGTAATAGATTCTGTTGTTGAGCACATAATCAACGAAGGAATGATATATGATTTCGACGGAACGATCCCGGGGTTTGTGGAAGGTGTACCGGTTGAATCTAATCCATACGGTCACAGTATGGGAAATGAGGATAGCATAACCGGTGAGACTACAACATCAAATGAGAATGTAACCAATGTTACAGATGAACTACCCCTCGCTGACAATGTTGAGGTCCCGGAATTCCCCACACTAGTTCTACCTGTTGTGGCAATCCTTGGACTTGCATTTATGTTCCAGCGCAGGAAAGAGTAACCTTTTTTCCACTTTTCTTTTTTAGGTAGCAGACCATTTCCTATATACTTTTATACAATAACATGCATTCCCTATTAATTCACAACTTTACTTGTTTTGTAGAGTGAATGCTTTTTATTATCCTATTATTACTATATTCAAGTTGATAGTAAAGTCAAGATAATTTACAATGCTACTTTAAACTTCACTACTGTTGAAAAACAATATCATGATGAAAATAAACCTTCCGAGCAATATTAAGAAAAGGTTATGTTAAATAAGAACATGACTTACTATTTATTGCGGGTTGTGGGGAATGAGCCGCATAAGGGAGTGGAGTTGAAGAAATATTGGGGAATATTTCGGATCCGTAAGAAAGAGGCACCCTAAAGCGTGGTGGTTTCCGGGTGCCTCATCACCTTAATGCATTGAACCGTTTACTTTACATGTATTTAATAGTATAAAAGTATTTCTATTTTTCTCATTACCTTTTTATGGCCTTTTATA
>DANZ01000136.1 GCA_002501695.1 Methanolobus sp. UBA474
ATTGTCAGGAGAGGAAGACCTGACGATATCCTGTCCATAATAATCTGACCTAAATATCATCATAACGGAGAGGGACTATGAAAAGCGATCTCTATAAGAAGATTTTTATTGCAACCGATGGATCTGAGCAGAATAAAAAAGCAATCCAGCATGCTCTGGAAATAGCAAAGATGTGCGGGGCTAAACTATATGCAGGATATGTTGTCGATACCGCAGCTTTTGCCTCCATCCCCATGGACGCAGGATGGGAGATGATGTATGAGCTCCTGGGAAAAGAAGCAAATGAAGTAACGGCAGCTGTGGAAGAAGTTGCACAGAAAGAAGGCGTTCCATTCGAAGCTGTTATCCTTGAAGGCCATCCCGGACATGAGATAGCGGAGTTTGCCGAGAAGCAGGGTATGGACCTTATAGTCATGGGAACCCTCGGAAAGAGGGGACTTGACCACTTCTTGCTTGGAAGCGTAGCTGAGAACGTTATTCGTAACTCCAAGGTGCCTGTCCTTGTTGTACGCGGTAAGTCCGGCAAGGAATAAAGAGGGAGTAAAATATGCTGCAGAGTGTAAAAGTTATGGATATAATGAGGACGGATGTCGCCTATGCAACCCTCCCGGGTTCAAGGGACGAAGTTCATAGCTTACTTAAAGAGAAGAGAGTATCAGGAGTGCCAGTCCTGAAGGACGGCAAGGTCGTAGGGATAGTCAGTCGTGCAAACCTGCTGAAAAATCCTGAGGAAGAGCAGCTCGCTTTGCTGATGACCCGCAATCCTATAACCATCGAGCCTCATGTAGATATAACTGTTGCATCCAAGATCCTTCTTGAGAATAACATAAGAAGGCTTCCGGTAGTTGAAGACGGCAAGCTTCTTGGCATAATATCCGTTGCTGATATTATAGCAGTGCTTGCAGACATGAACATTGTTGAGCATGTCGGCCAGTACCTTAACCCTGTTTCAGTGCCCGTGTGGACAGACTCTCCACTGAACGTTGTTGCAAGGATCATGGAACTCGCAAAAACAAAAGCTGTTCCTGTTATTGATAGTCAGCTGGAGGTCGTGGGCATAATCACCGATCGGGACATAATAAATGCAAGTATCATAGAGGACACTGTTGAAATGGCGGACATGTCCAATGGTGCCGATGATGATGAGTGGACATGGGAATCCATGAGGGATACCATGAGCATCTATTACAGCGTATCAAGAGTGAAAGTCCCGCCAATACCTGCAAAAGATATCATGGTCAAGGATCTCATAAAAGCTGCCTATATCTCGGGGGTCAGCGAGTGCGCGCTTAAGATGAAGCGCAACAGGATAGACCAGATCCCTATTGTGAATGCGAACCAGAGGTTCCTGGGTCTGCTGAGAGACAGGAATCTTCTCAGAGCTATTGTGAACAATCAGTGAACTTCCCATTCCGGGAGTTCATTTATTTTATCTTTTTTATCTTCAGAGTGGTTAGAATGGGAAGACCTTTTGTTTTCATTAATTCTGCAATGTCTGCGGACGGCAAGATATCCACAAAAGAAAGGAAACAGGTAAAGATATCCGGAAAAATGGACTTTGACAGGATGGATGCGTTGAGGGCCGGCTCGGATGCCATAATGGTAGGTATCGGGACAATGTTGGCCGATAACCCCAGCCTTACGGTCAAATCCCACGCAAGAAGGCTTGAGCGCAAACAGGCAGGACTTGAAGAGAATCCTGTCAGGATAGTCGTGGACAGCAGGGCAAGAACACCTGTTGAAGCGGATATATTCATCAAGGGTGAAGGCGCACGGATAATCATCGTATCAGGGTCCGCGCCAACTGAAAGAGTGGAGAGGCTCCGGGAAAAAGCGATGATTATCTGTGCAGGCGACAATGAAGTGGATCTGCCTGCAGCTATGGAAGAACTGAAAGGCATGGGTATTAGCAGGCTGATGGTAGAAGGGGGAGCCACCCTTAACTGGGGAATGCTCTCTGCAGGACTTGTGGACGAGATATATACATTTGTTGGAAACCTGATCATCGGGGGAAAGGTGTCCCCCACTCTTGTGGACGGTACAGGTTTTATCGAGAAGGAAATAATAAGGCTCAAGCTGACCGGAACAGAGACCATGGAAGAAGGAGTTCTTTTAAAGTGGGAAGTATTGCCTTGCAGCTGAAAGGAACTGTTCTTTTTATACAGAAGGTTTGGCAGGCCTTTATGATCATATGAAAAGTCATTTTGTAAAAAGAAGTCTATAATTACTAAGAAGATAGTGATAATAATATGAACCAAACATTCCTGCTACTAATACTTCTTGTAACCATGGCACTCCCTTTAAGTGGCTGCGTCGATACGGATGATCTGGATACTAATACATCATCACAGGAAGCCGCAGGTCTGACAGAGATCAGCAGTCTTGAGGAGATCAATGAAGCACTTGTCAACGGGCCTGTGCTTGTGGAGATCGGTTCTGCAAGTTGTCCTGCCTGTACTGCCCAGAAACCTATCATGGAGGAAATTGCAGCTGAGTATAAGGATAA